>JBDNHW010000066.1:0-26793 GCA_041688625.1 Pseudoxanthomonas sp. | reverse complement strand
GGTGCTGGAGCGCGGGAAGTAGAAACCGCCCGCTGGTTCACCAACAGGACGCGCTGCGGCGCGTTCGAAACCAGCGTCAGGTCCGGTTTCAGGTGGCGCGGTTCGACGTCCGTGTGGATCCGCTGCTGGTGCTGGAGCGCGAGAAGTAGCAACCGCCAGGTCGTTCACCAGCATGGCGCACCGCGGCGCGTTGGAGCTCCGCAGGACGTCCCAGCTTCAGGTGGCGCGTTGGCGCGGTTCGACGTAAGAGTGGATCCGCTGCTGGTGCTGGAACGCGAAGCGTAGGGATCGCTAGTCTTTCACCGGCATGGCGTGCTGCGGAGCGTTCGAAACGATCAGCCGTTCTCGCCGCTGACCCGCGCTACGGCATCGTGCGGATGCAGGCTCTCGAAGTGCGAAACCGTGGCATCGAAGCAGGAAATCCGCTCGTCGCTTGCCAGCACTGACGACACGCGGCGCGCGGCATCTTCGCAGAACATCAGGTTCTCGGCGTTGAGCCGGGCGAAGGCCTGTTCATCGGCCCGCTTCACTGCGGTCTGCACCGGGGTGGCCAGCGCGGCTTCCAAAGCATCGATCAGCGGCACCAGCGGCAGCTGGTCGAAACGCGTGCGCAATTCCACCCGGACCTGCGCGCGGCTCCGCTGGGCGTGTGGCGTCGCCGCCAGGCCGCGCTCGGAAGCAAGCCAGTCGTGTACCACGGCGGTGGAAAGCGGACGGGCCGCTGCGAAATCCTCGCTGAAGCGGTCGGCATTGGCCTGGCGCGAAAGGGCCGCCGAGGCTGGACAGGTGCTGGAATATTCGAGGGAGAACCCGAGCGCCAAATGCAGGTGGCCCTCGTCCAGCGTGGCTTCGATCTCGACCGGATAGCGCTTCCACCCGCTGAAACCGCTCACCAGCGCCGGTCGCAGCAGCAGCGCTTCATAACGGATCCGAAGGCGCGCACGGCTCGAAAGCCCCGCCTGCGAGGCCACGCTTTCCTGCAGCAGGTGGCGCAGTCCGGCCGGGGTGACGGTTTCCCGCGCCAGGCCCTCCTGCAGGTGCAGGTACAGGCGAGACATGTGGATGCCGCGCGCATCGGCACGGCCCAGGTTGACCGACAGGTCGATGCTGGCCGGGACTTGCAACTGCCCACCGGCGCCGTCGGAAATCCGGATCGGCAGCGCGATATTGTCCATTCCCACCCAGTCCAGGGTCCGCGCCAGCGGCACCGAATGATGGGCGACGTCCGGCAAGACGCTGCGGGACGCGGGCGGGAGCGAAGCGGACATGGAGCGTGGCCGAAGGACGAGACAAGTCCGGATTGTACCGAAGCCGGCTTGGTCGCCCGTGCAACGGTCCGTTACATCGCCTCAGCCCCGGGCGGCGCGCCACCCGCACCAGAGGATCGGCAAGCGGTGCATCGGCCTGCCGCCCTGCAGCAGCGAGCGACGCAGTCGCAGCTGTCCCAGCGCCGACAGCAGGCGCCGTGGAACCGGGCCTGCGCCCCGGATCGGCCAGCGCGCAAGAAGGTTCTCGGCCCAGCCCTCCACCTTGGTGGCCTGCTGCCCTCCGATGCGCATCGGCACACCCTGCATGTCGGCGTCCTGCAGGCGCGCGGCCAGCAGGCGCGCCGCTATCGCCTGGACATGATCAGGATGGAGAGTGCCGCCGAACAGCGCCACCTCCACGTTGCCGATGGCGCGTGCCAGCGGCTCGACGGTGACGAAGGCCGTGTCCTGGTCCAGCGGACGGCTTCGCGCATGGGCGAGACGTGACAGCGCATCGGCCAGGGTTGACCAGGGCGCGTCGTGCGGCTCGAGTATTCGTCCAAGCGGATGGCGCGAGCGTTGCTGCGACCAGTCACGCAGCTCCTGTGCCCACCAGCCCAGCTTGGCGTCTGCCGGCAGCGGATCGCCGGCGATGTTCATGGCGTCCTCGAACTCCTGCAACAGCGAGAACCAGGCCAGCGCCAGCCGCCGCTGGCCGTGCGGCACGAACACCTCGACCACGCTCCACTCGGGCCAGCGCGCCCGCCATTTGCCGAGGAAACCCTCCAGCGCATCTGGATCGTTGGAACCGCTCATCTAACGGATCGCATGCACGCGCGGCCACAGGTTCGGGTCCAGCAACTCATGGGGCACTTCCAGCATTACGTCCGCACCCCACTCTTCAGGCTTCTCGTCATCCTGGCGGTAGCCCCAGAGCGCCGCGATCGAGGGCATGGCCGCGGCGCGCGCCGACTCGATGTCGCGGGCATCGTCGCCCACGTAGACGCACTGCCCCACCTCGAATCCCATGCGTTGCACCGCAACCTGCAGCGGCAGCGGGTGCGGCTTCTTCTCCGCAAGCGTGTCGCCGCCGATCAGGACCGCACAGCGCGACTCCCAGTCGTGCTGCGGCAGGATGTCGCGGGCCAGGTACTCCGGCTTGTTGGTGACTATGCCCCAAGTGACGCCATCGGCGTCCAGCGCAGCCAACATCGACTGGATGCCGTCGAACAGGACGCTGTGCCGTCCCAGCTCCTCCAGATAGGTGTCCAGGAACTCCTGAACCATGGCTTCGCACTGCGTCGGTGGCAGCTCCGGGAATGCCGCCGCCAGCATCGCGCGTGAACCCCTGGAGACGTGCGGGCGAAGCTGTGGCAGCGTCATTGGTGCCTTCCCGCGGGCCACGCGCATGCGGTTGGCGGTGGCCAGCATGTCCGGCGCGCTGTCCAGCAAGGTGCCGTCCAGGTCGAACAGCACCGCGCGCGGGAAGCGCTGCCCCGCGCTATCCAAGCTCGCGATCCTGCTCCCCGCCCGCTGGTTTCAGCGCACAGGCCATGTAGTTGACGTCGGTCCGGCCAGTCAGCCGCGCCGCGTTGCGCCACGGCTCGTAGGCGACGCCGCTGACGTCTTCCAGCTGCAGTCCGGCCGCACGCAGCCAGTTCGCCAGCTCCGCCGGCTTGATGAAGTCCTGGTAGCTGTGCGTGCCCTTGGGCAGCAGCCCCGCCACGTACTCGGCGCCGACGATGGCCAGGGCGAATGCGGCCGGCGTGCGATTGAGCGTGGACACGAACAGGCGCCCGCCCGGCCGCAGCAGGGTGGCGCAGGCGGCGATGATGGCCGAAGGATCGGGCACGTGCTCCAGCATCTCCATGCAGGTGACCGCATCGAATGCGCCTGGCATTTCTTCGGCCAGCGCCTCGACCGGCTGCAGGCGGTAGTCGACTTCGACGCGCGATTCGAGCCGGTGCAGTCTCGCCACCTTGACCAGCTCCGGCGCGAGGTCCAGCGCGACCACGCGCGCGCCTTCGACCGCCAGCGCCTCGCTCAGCAGGCCGCCTCCGCAGCCCACGTCGAGCACGTGCGAGGCCTTCAGTTCGGTGCGCCGCTTCACGTAGTCCAGGCGCACCGGATTCAATGCGTGCAGGGCCTTCTGCGGGCCATCGGGATCCCACCAGCGGTGCGCGAGCGCGCCAAACTTGTCAAGCTCGACCTGGTCGAAGTTGCTCTTCTGTTCCTGCGCGTGGGGCTCGGGCTTCATGGTTGCACTCGCGGTTGTGACATTTACCGTATCGGCTGATCGGTGATGGGAAGGAAAAAACTCAGCGGCGGATCGCGCCGATGCGTTCGCGCCACTGCCGCGCGTTGGCGATCAGCGCTGCCATGTCCATGTCGACCAGTTCGCGCTTGACGAGCTTGGGCACGCCCTCGATCCACACGTCGCTCACCTGCTGGCGTCCGGTGGCGTAGATCAGCTGCGAGATCACGTGGTGCAGTGGCTGGGTCTCCAGCGCCGACAGGTCCACGCACACCAAATCCGCGCGCTTGCCTGGTTCGATCGATCCGATCCTGTCGCCCAATCCCAGCGCGCGCGCCCCGCCCAGCGTGGCGGCCCTCAATGCCGTGGGCGCGTCGAGCGCGGTCGGGTCGTTGGCGACGCCCTTTGCCAGCAGCGAGGCCGTGCGGGTCTCGCCGAACATGTCCAGATCGTTGTTGCTGGCGCAGCCGTCGGTGCCGATGGCCAGATTCACGCCGGCGCGCACCAGCGCGCATGCCGGGCAGAAACCGGACGCCAGCTTCAGGTTGGACTCGGCGCAGTGCACCACCGAGACCCCGCGCTCGGCGCACAGTGCGATCTCCGCTTCGGTCAACTGGGTCATGTGCACCGCGATCAGGCGGTCGTTGACCAGACCCAGCCGGTCCAGCCGAGCCAGCGGGCGCTGCCCGTGCAGCTTGATCGAATCGCTGATTTCCTGCGCACTCTCATGGGTGTGCAGATGCACCGACAGGTCGAGCTGGTCGGCGAGCATGCGGATGTGCTCGAAGTTGGCATCGTTCACGGTGTACGGCGCGTGCGGCGCGAACGCAGTGCCGATCAGGGGATCGCCGCGCCACTGGTCGTGGACCTCGACCGCCCGGGCAAAGTACTCCTCCGAAGTGGCCGCCCACGGTGTCGGGAAATCGATCACCGGCAGGCCCACCAGCGCGCGGAAGCCATGGCGCTTGTATACGGCCGCCTGCACGTCGGGGTAGAAGTAGTTCTCGTTGGCGCAGGTGGTGCCGCCGCGCAGCATCTCGGCGATCGAGAACGCGACGCCATCGCCCACGAACTCCGGCCCCAGCACCGCCGCTTCGGTCGGCCAGATGTGGCCCTGCAGCCACTCCATCAGCGGCAGGTCGTCGGCGACGCCGCGCATCAGGGTCATCGGGTTGTGCGTGTGTGCGTTGATCAGGCCGGGAATCAGCACTGCCTCGGGCCTGGAGACGGTCGTGGCGGCGGAGAAGCGGGCCCTCGCCTCCTGGCGCGGCAGCAGCGCAACGATGGCCCCGCCGGTGACGGCCACGGCGTGGTCTTCCAGCACCACGCCGTGTGGCTCAACGGGCACCACGAATCCCGCTTCGATCAGCAGGTCGCAGGATTCCGGCTGGGAGTTGCTTGCACTCATGCCCTCAGGCTACCCGACGCGTCATGCCGTTCACTTCACTCGCGACACGTATTCGCCGCTGCGTGTGTCCACCTTGATGATCTCGTCCTGGTTTACGAACAACGGCACACGCACCACCGCGCCGGTCTCCAGCACCGCCGGCTTGCCGCCGCCGCCCGAAGTGTCGCCGCGCACGCCCGGGTCGGTCTCGGTGATCTTGAGCTCGACGAAGTTGGGCGGCTGCACGAAGATCGGCACGCCGTTCCACAGGGTCACCAAGCACTGTTCTTCACCCTTCAGGTACTTGGACGCCTCGCCTACGCCGTTCTTGTCGGTCTGCACCTGCTCGAAGGTCTCCGGCTCCATGAAGTGCCAGTACTCGCCATCGCTGTAGAGGAACTGCATGTCGGTGTCGACCACGTCGGCGGCTTCGAGGCTGTCGGTCGCCTTCATGGTCAGCTCCACGGTGCGGCCGGACTTGATGAAGCGGTACTTGATGCGGGTGAAGGCCTGGCCCTTGCCCGGCTTCACGTACTCGGTGTCGGTGATCACGCACGGCTCGCCGTTGACGATGATCTTCAAGCCGTTCTTGACATCGTTCATGCCGTAGCTGGCCATGGGTCACTTCCTCGAGTAAGGCAAACCCGCCGCGTGCAGCGGCCGGCCGGATAGAATGGGATCCTGCCGCAGCGGCAGGCGTACGCGTACTAGCCCGGCATGATAACCGCAGCCCCCACCGTCTTACACCCGCCGGCCTGGCAGCAGGCCTTGCGCGAGGCCGTGCGCGACCCTGCCGAGCTGCTGGCGCTGGTCGGGCTGGATCCGTCTGCGTACGTGCAGGGCTCGGCCCTTGGCGCCGGTTTTCCCCTGCGCGTGCCGCGCGGATTCGTGGCCAGGATGCGCCGCGGAGACCCGAACGACCCGCTTCTGCGCCAGGTCCTGCCGCTGGTCGAAGAATCCCGACATGTGCCCGGATTCGAGTTCGACGCGGTCGGCGACGCCAACGCGCGTGCCGCCACGGGCGTGCTGCAGAAATATCGCGGCCGCGCGCTGCTGGTGGCCACCGGCAGCTGCGCGGTGCACTGCCGCTATTGCTTCCGCCGGCACTTCCCCTATGCGGATGAAACGGCAGCCAGGGGCGGCTGGAGCGAAGCAGTCGAGCTGATCGGCGGCGACTCCAGCGTGGACGAGGTCATCCTCTCCGGTGGTGATCCGCTGTCCCTGGCCACCGGCAAGCTGGCTGAACTCACCGACGCGCTCGCTCGCATCACCCACCTGAAGCGGCTGCGCATCCACAGTCGCCTGCCCGTGGTCTTGCCGGAAAGGATCGACGACGCACTGCTGCGGTGGATATCCGGTCTCCCATGGCCGGTGACATTGGTGATCCACGCCAACCACGCCAACGAATTCGATGCCAGCGTCGACAGCGCGCTCGGCAGGCTGAAGTCGGCCGGCGTGCACCTGCTTAACCAGGCGGTCCTGCTGCGAGGCGTCAACGACAGCGTCGAGGCATTGGCTGATCTTTCCGAGCGCGGCTTTCGCGCCGGCGTCCTGCCCTATTACCTGCATCAGCTGGACCGGGTTGCCGGGGTCGCTCATTTCGAGGTTACGGACGCGCAAGCCCTGGCCCTGCACTCGGCCCTGGCCGCGCGGCTGTCGGGCTACCTGGTGCCGAAACTGGTGCGGGAAGTCGCGGGCGACCCGGGCAAGCGGCCGATGCAGGGAGCGCCGGCTTGATCGCTTGCCTTGCTGCGAAGCACGCAGTCCGCTCTCCTTCCTTCTCGCCACGCAGCTGCCGCCATGCGCGAATTGACGCGCAGTTCCTGCGTGTCGGAGATGGACGCTGAACTGGGCATCGTGTATTAAACCCGCACCCTGGACGGATCTCGTGCATGCAGAACGGTAAAGAAACCACGATTCGGCTGGTGATCGTCGACGACAGTGCCGAAGACGCCGAAGCAATCGTCAGCGCCTTCCGCAACGGCGGTATCGCGATCCGGCCGCTTCGTCCGATCGACGCCGACGAGCTGGGGAACATGCTGGCCTCGCAACCGGTGGACATGGTGCTGGCCGCCAAGTCGGCCAAGGCGCTGCCGCTCGCGACGGTGCTGGGCCAGGTCAGCGCCAACAGCAAGGACATCCCGGTCATCGCGCTGGCCGACGCGCTGGACGAAGACGAGTTCGTCAAGGACCTGTCCACCGGAGCACGCGCCGTGGTCCTGCGCGCGCGCAACGAGCACGTGATCGCGGTGCTGCGGACACAGTGGGCCGACCTGGGCGCGCGGCGCGCGCTGCGCCGCCTCGAGGGGCAGCTGCGCGAAACCGAACGCCGCTGTGACGCGCTGATCTCTTCCTCGCGCGACCCTATCGCCTACATCCACGAAGGCATGCACATCCGCGCCAACGAGGCCTACCTGGAGATGTTCGGCTTCGATTCGTTCGAGGACGTGGAGGGCCTGTCACTGCTGGACCTGGTGTCCCCGCAGTACGTCAGCGATTTCAAGCTCCTGCTCAAGCAGCTGGGCAAAGGCGGTGCGCCGCCGCCCCGTTTCGAGATCGAAGCGCGCACCGTCGAGGGCGAGGTATTTCCGGCGAACCTGGACTTCGCCGCAGCCAGCTACGAAGGCGAATCGTGCGTGCAGGTGATCTTCCGGCGGCGCGAGGAAATGAACCCGGAACTGGCGCGCGAGGTGGAAGACCTGCGCCAGCGCGACATGGTCACCGGCCTGCTCAATCGATCGACTTTCCTGCATGCCCTTGAAAACGCCGTGGCGCAGGCGGCCAAGGGCGAAGGCAAGTTCGCGCTGCTGCTGGTCGAACCGGATCACTACCAGCGCCTGCTGCAGGACATCGGGCTGGGCTCGGCCGACGATTTCATCGCCGCGCTGGCCGCGCGCCTCTCCGAGACGGTCGACGGCGACTGCACCACCGCCCGCTTCGGCGAGCGCACCTTCGCCGTGCTGGTACAGGGCAACCATGCCCGCACCGAGGCGCTGAGCGATCGCCTGCGCACCGCCTTCGCCTCACACGTGTTCAATGTGGGCGAACGCTCCGCTTCGGTGACCGCCAGCATCGGCGGCGTGCAGATCGGCGAGAAGATCGCCAGCATCGGCCAGGTGCTGACTCGCGCGAGTGAAAGCCTGCAGGCGGCTACCGACCTTGGCGGCAACCGCAGCGAGATCTTCGATCCTGGCGCGGTCGACCGCGCCGAGGAACAGCGCATCCAGCAGTGGATCACCCGGGTCGAGGAATCGCTGGAATCAGGCGGCTTCGTGTTGCATTACCAGCCTGCGGTGAACCTGCAGGGCGAACCGGGGGAACTCTACGAAGCCTTGCTACGCATGGAGAACAATGGCGAGCTGATCAAGCCGGCCTCGTTCCTGCCGATTTCCGAAGAACACGGCCTGATGCCCGGCATCGATCGATGGGTGGTGCAACGTGCGATCGAAGTCGTCGGCACGCGCCTGCGCTCGGGTCACGAGACCAGGCTCCTGGTGAAGGTGAGTCCGGAATCCTTCGCTGACGACCGACTGCTCAAGGTCATCGAGGAGCAGTTGGCCGCCAACAACGTACCGGGCGACCGGCTGTGGTTGGAGACGCCCGAAGCCAAGGTGTTCACCAACCTGCGCCAGGCCCAGGCCTTCCTGGCCGGCGCCTCGGCGCTGGGGTGCAAGGTGGGGCTGGAGAAGTTCGGCTGCGGCCTGGATTCCTTCCAGTTGCTGGCGCACTTCAAGCCCGCTTTCATCAAGATCGACCGCAGCTTCACCGAGGACGCGGCCAGGCTGCCGGAGCACCAGCAGAAGATCCGCGAGATCGGCGAGCGGGCCCGCGAGGAAGGCATCCTCACCCTTGCCGAGTACGTGCAGGACGCTGGCACGGTGAGCTTCCTGTTCACCGCCGGCATTGACTACGTGGAAGGCTTGTTAATGGCCGGACCGCACCCGGCCATGAGCTACGACTTCTCCTGATCTTCCGGTCCGCAAAACCTTCCGGGCGTCAGACGTAGCGACCGCCGTCGCCGGCATCCTGGGCGCGCAGCGCCGCGATGCGCTGCTCCATCGGCGGATGGCTGAGGAACATCTTCTTCAGGCCTAGCGCCATGCCGCCGGTGATGCCGAAGGCCTCCACCCGCGGCGGCAGCGTGCTCGGCACAAGCTGGGCCGAGAGACGCTCCAGGACCGAAATCATCTTGCCGCGGCCGGCGAGCGAGGCGCCGCCCGCATCGGCCCGGAACTCGCGCTTGCGCGAGAACCACATGGCGATCATGGTCGCGAACAGCCCAAGGACCAGTTCCAGCACCAGGACGATGGCGACGTACGCCAGCCCCGGCCGGGACTCGCGACCGCCCGACAGGTAGCTGTCGATCAGCCCACCCACCATGCGCGCAAGCACGATCACGAAGGTGTTCAGCACGCCCTGCAGCAGCGCCATGGTCACCATGTCGCCATTGGCCACGTGGCTGACTTCGTGGGCCAGCACAGCCTCGGCCTCGTCGCGGCTCATGCCCCGCAGCAGTCCGGTGGACACTGCGACCAGGGCATTGTTGCGGTTGGCACCGGTGGCGAAGGCGTTGATCTCGGGCGCATCGTAGACGGCGACTTCGGGCGTGCCGATACCCGCGGCCTGCGCCTGCCGCTGCACCGTCGAGACCAGCCAGCGCTCGATTTCACTGCGCGGCTCGGTGATGACCTGGGCGCCGGTGGCGCGCCTGGCCATCCACTTGGACATCAGCAGTGAGGCGAACGAGCCGCCGAATCCGAACAATGCCCCGAAAATCAGCAAACCGCTCATCTGGTTCGGGTGCACGCCGAGCAGCGACATCACGATGCTGACCAGCGCCAGCACCGCTAGGTTGGTGGCAAGGAACAAGGCTATGCGGTTGAACACGTCGGGCTCCGGCAGGTCGGTTGCGCTGGGAAAGCCCGTCCGCAATGCTGCGCGGGCACGGGTCCGATCTAGGGCTGGGCCGGGGTTTGTTCAAGTCGCTCGCTGGCCATGGATTCAGCTTTCCACGTAGTCTTCATGACATGTCCGTGCCCCGATCCTACCGCGGTCGCTTTGCCCCCTCGCCCACCGGCCCGCTGCACCTCGGCTCGCTGCTTGCGGCGCTGGGCAGCCGGCTGCTGGCCCGGCACGCGCATGGGCAGTGGTGGGTGCGTGTCGAAGACCTGGACCTGCCGCGCGAACTGCTTGGGGCCGCCACGCAGCAACTGCAGGCACTGCAGGTGTTCGGCCTGGTACCCGACGCGCCGGTGATGCTGCAGAGCCAGCGATCGGCGCTGTACCAGGCGGCGCTGGATCGACTTCTGGAACAAGGGCGGGCATTCCACTGTCGGTGCAGCCGCAACGATCTGCAGGCAACCGGGGGGATCCACCGCCGCTGCGTGGCTCGACCGCAGGCACGCAACGGCGCGGTACGGATGCGCGTGCCCGAAGGCACGAAAGTCACCTTCATTGACGCATTGCAGGGCGAGATCACCCAGGACGTCCATCAGGAGGTGGGTGACTTCGTGCTCAAGCGGACAGACGGCTTCTGGGCGTACCAACTTGCCGTGGTGGTGGACGATGCCGCGCAGGGCATGACCGATATCGTGCGCGGCGCCGACCTGCTGGACTCCACGCCGCGACAGATCCTGCTGCAGGAGGCGCTTGGATTGCCGACTCCTCGCTACTTGCACCTGCCGCTGCTGGTCGGCAGCGACGGCAACAAACTGGCCAAGTCGAACTCAGCCCCTGCGGTGGATCCGGGCAATCCCCTGCCCGCTCTGCACGCGACGTGGAAGGCCCTGGGCCAGCAGCCCCTGGATCTGGTCACGTCAATTTCTGGCAGCGACTTCGTCGCATTGGCCGAGCATCACTTCGACCCGGCGCTGCTCCCGCGCGCGCGGTCCATTGCGCTCGCTGCGGTGCACAACGAACCTGTAACCAACGCTGTCTAGAATCGAATTCATTCGGTCGCCGCCGCGGCAGCACCCAGGGAACAGGACATGACAGCACGCGTAGCACTGGTCACCGGCGGCACCGGAGGAATCGGCAGCGCTATCTGCAGGAAGCTGGCCGACATGGGCCTCAAGGTCGCCACCAACTACCGCAACGAGGAGAAGGCGCTCGCCTGGCAACATCAGATGCGCGACAGCGGCTACGAGATCGCCATCGTAAAGGGCGACGTGTCGTCACCGGAAGATGCCGAAGCCATGGTGCGCGGCGTCGAACAGCAGCTGGGTCCCGTCGACGTACTGATCAACAATGCCGGCATCACCCGTGACGGCACCTTCCACAAGATGAGCGCCGCACAGTGGAACGAGGTGATCAACACCAACCTCAATTCCGTCTTCAACGTCACCCGTGCGGTCATCGAGGGCATGCGCGCCCGCAAGTGGGGCCGGATCATCCAGATCAGCTCGATCAACGGGCAGAAGGGTCAGTACGGCCAGGCCAACTACGCCGCGGCGAAAGCCGGCATGCACGGTTTCACGATTTCACTGGCGCAGGAGAACGCCAGGCTCGGCATCACCGTCAACACGGTCTCGCCCGGCTATATCGGCACCGACATGGTCATGGCGGTACCCGAAGAGGTCCGCAACAAGATCGTTGCGCAGATCCCCACCGGTCGCCTCGGGACCCCGGATGAAATCGCCTACGCAGTAGCGTTTTTCATCCCCGACCAGGCCAGCTGGATCACCGGCGCCAACCTGTCCGCCAATGGAGGCCAGTACATGGGCTGGTAGCGTGTTCGCGGCGCGCGGATCGCCCCGCCGCCGCTCCAGTCCAGCCCTTTTTGATGAACAGGGCGCCCCGAAGGGCCGAGTTGCAACCACTGCTGCGCTGCGTCATGCTGCCGGTCATTCGTTTAGAGTGATTGCTCAATGGCTGCGCTGCGCATCATCAAGAAGTACCCAAATCGCCGTCTCTACGACACCGAGATCTCCAGCTACATCACCATCGAGGATGTGCGGCAACTGATCGTCGACGGCGAGAATTTCGAAGTGCGCGATGCCAAGACCGGCGACGACCTCACCCGCGCCGTATTGCTTCAGATCATCACCGAGCAGGAGCAGGATGGCGAGCCGATCCTCTCCACGCAGCTTCTCAGCCACATCATCCGGTTCTACGGCGATCCGATGCAGGGCTTCATGGGCAACTACCTGGAGCGCAGCATGCAGCTCTTCATGGAGCAGCAGCAGCAGTTCCGGCAGCAGATGGGCGGCATGCTGGGCCAGACCCCGTGGACCATGATGAACCAGCTGACCGAGCGCAACATGGAGATGTGGAAGGAAATGCAGCGCAACTTCACCGGCGGCGGACTCGGACGTTCGGACTCGGGCGCGCCTTCCAAGCCGCAGCCCGCGCCGCAAAAGGACGCTTCCAAGACCCGTTCGCGCTGACGCTGGCGGCCCAGGAAGCCCGCACCTCGACGTGCGGGCTTTTTAATGGGCGTGGCCAGCGGGGCGATCCGCAAAGCGTTTCCGCAACATGGGCCGCCCGTACCAGGCCGATGCTGGCGATTAGCGACAGGCAACGAGCGACAACCAAAGACAGAAAAGGAATCAACGATGAGCAAGCGCATAGCCGTGGTCACCGGTGGAATTGGCGGGCTGGGAACCGCCATCTGCATCTCACTGGCCAGTGCGGGACGCACCGTCGTCGCCGTGGACCTGCCCTCGCGCGAGGAACGCCTGCAGGCTTTCCAGCGCGAGGTGGAGGGGCTTGATATCCGTTTCGCCGCAGCTGACGTGGGTGACCACGCCGCATGTGCGGGGCTCGTCAGGTCGATCGAGGCGGATCTCGGATCGCTGGACATCCTGGTCAACAACGCCGGCATCACCCGCGATTCGACTCTGCGCAAGATGGCCCGCCAGCAGTGGGACGACGTGCTCGACGTGAACCTGGGCAGTGCCTTCAACCTGTGCAGCAGCGCCCTCGAAGGCATGCTGGCGCGTGGCTTCGGGCGCATCGTCAACATCAGCTCGGTGAGCGGGCAGACCGGCAATTTCGGGCAGGGCAACTATGCCGCGGCCAAAGCCGGACTCCACGGGTTGACCATGTCCCTCGCGCGAGAGGTCGCAAGCAAGGGCATCACCGTCAACAGCATCTCGCCCGGCTACATCGAAACCGCGATGACGGCGGCCATGCCGCAGCCGGTGCTGGAGAAGATCGTGGCGTCGATACCAGCGGGGCGCATGGGGCGTCCGGAAGACATCGCGCGAACCGTCGTGTTCCTCAGCGACGAAGCCGCTGGCTACCTGACCGGCGCCAACCTACCGGTCAACGGCGGACTGTTCATGAGCTTCTGATCCGCTACGGCGTGCGTGCATCACGGTCGCGGAGATATTCCGCCAGGCCCAGCAGCTGGGCTGCCTGCGCACGGTCCACCACCGACGCCAGTTTCGAAAGGGCGTTCGGCGCATGGCCGCCGGCGCGGTACCACAGGGTGATGCGGGTACCGCCGTCCTCCGCCATCAGGCGAAACTCCAGCACGCCATCCAGGCCCATGCCCTGCAGGGGCCCGAGGCCGCCCTGCATGCGCGGCAGTTTGCCCGGCTCGACGAACCCCACGCTCATGTGCCGCGCCTGCCGGTCGCCGTCGATTTCGCAGAAACAGCCGCCGGCCACCGGCTCGATCGTGAGGTTCGAGGACTGGCCCCACCAGCTGTCGTCAGCCGGCCACCAGCGGCCGACGTCGAGCAGCGCGGGCCATGCCACCAGCGGCTCCACCGGGACCTACTGGGGGTTCTCGACAGTGAACCCGCTGGCGGACTGGTCCTTGATCCCCGCACGCACGGGGCCGCTCCAGGCCAGCGCCAGCAGCATCGGCTGCCAGCCAGGGCAGCACGGACCTCAAGGTGTCGCCTGCTCGCAGAACTTCTGCCGGTACTCCATCGCCTTGGGCATCAACGCGGTGAGGTTCTGGATGCGCGTACCCGGGTTGGGGTGCGTGGAAGAAAACTCCGGCGGCGCCTGACCGCCGCTGGCCTGCCCCATCCGCTCCCACAGCGGCACCGATTCGCGCGGGTCGAAACACGCCGCAGCGGCCAGCATCAGCCCGACCTCGTCGGCCTGGGCCTCGTGGCCGCGCGCGTACGGCAGCAGGTAGCCATAGCCCAGCGCCGCCATCACCATCTGCTGCTCCTGCGCGCCCATGCCGCTGGCCGCGCCGGCCATCTGCCCCAGTTGGGTCAGTTTCTGCTGGGACATGCGCTGGGCGCCGTGGCGCAGCAGCGCATGGGCGATCTCGTGCCCCATGACCACCGCCAGCGCATCCTCGTTCCGGGCCACCGGAATCAAGCCGGTGTAGACCGCCATCTTGCCTCAAGGCAGGCAAAACGCGTTGGCCTGGTCGGACTCGATGACGTTGACCTCCCAGTCGAAGGTGCTCGAATAGTTGCGCGCCTCCAGCCCGTGCTCCGCAGCCAGCGCGGTCTCGACTTCGTCGACCTTCGCCACCAGGCGCCGGGCAATGTCGCTGACCTACCGAGCCACCGGTGAGTTCGGATCCACGGGCCTTTCCTGCGACAGGATTTCCTCGTATGCCTGCAGGCCCAGCGCTTTCTCTTCCTCGAGGCCGATCGCATCGTCGATGAGCACCTTCTCCCCGGTGTAGGGATCCTCGACGCGATTGGAAAACCAGTAGAACCCGGCATAGGCGGCGAACGCGATCAGCATCCACCAGCGCACGTTGCCGTACAGGCCCGTGCGGCGGCGCCTGCCTGGCTCTTGTCCACCACGCGAGCGGCCAGACGGATCAGTCCTCATCTTCCACCTATTCCTGCTAGATACCGCGCACGACGCGGAAGCCCACCCGCGCATTGGTTACGTCCGAATCAGATGACGACCTCCAGGCCGCCCTCGCCTGCACCGGTGAACTGGCCCAGGAACCGCCGCGGATCACGCGTGACCTGCAGCCGGGATTGAACCACGACGCGCCGTCGGCAGGGGCGCGGCGGTAGCTGGCGTGCCAACAGTCGCTGACCCATTCGCTCACGTTGCCGCCCATGTCGTACAGGCCCCAGGGGTTGCTTGCGTAGCTGCCAGCGGGCGCAGGGCCCCAATAGCCATCGCTGTAGCCGCGAAACGCGTTGTTCCAGCGCCTGCCGCTGGGTGACACGTCCCGGCTGCCGGTCAGGTTGCCGACCCTCGGCGGGGGCGCGCCCTTGCCCCAGGGATACAGCCCTTGCCTGCCCGAGCGCATCGAGTATTCGTACTCCGCCTCGCTTGGCAATCGATACGGATGACCGGTCCTCTCCGACAGCCACGCCGCATAGGCTTCCGCGTCGCGCACGCTCACGTGCAGCACCGGCAGGCTGTCGGCTGCTCGTGCACCGGCATAGTCGGACTCCCAGTCGACTCCGCTGCGCCGGACGAAGTTGCCGCTGCGCTCGTCGTACACGATCGAGTGGCCGCGCCGCGTCGCCCGAGGCAGGTAGTTGGTCGCCCGCACGAAACGGCGGAACTCACCCACCGTCACGGGGCGACGGGACAGGGCGAAGCCACGCTCGAACCTCACGTAATGGGCTGGTTTTTCCGCGTCGGCCGAACCGGGTTCGTCCTCGCCTGCGCCCATCCGGAAACCGCCGTGCGGGACCACGATCATCTGCGGACCACGGCCACCTTCCGGCATCTCGTCGGTGAACGTCTGCCTCGCACGGAACTGCCCATAGTGAGTGGCGCGATCGATGCGCTGGCGGAAATCGGCCGCCACCAGATCGCCGGGCGACGCGATGTGCAGCACCTCGGCGAGCATCCCCCGCGCCGCACGCTGCCCACGCATGCTGGCCAGGTCCTGGATTCCGCGCTCGCGCAGCGCCGCGATCTGCCGGCTGCGCTCGGTTTCCATCCTCGCGCGTGCATCGGCAATGGTGCCCACGTCCTCACGCAGGCCCGTCGCCGCCTGCAGGAGCCGCTCGGCGCCCGCGAAATTCGATGCCTCGGCCGCTTCCTGCGCCTGACGGATCAAGGCACTTTCTGCAGCCGCTACCCCCTGCAGCGCTCGCGGCTGCCCGGGCTGCAGTTCGAGCGCCTGCTGGAAATGCTCCAGCGCGCGCTGGCCCCGCGCACCGATCGCGCCACTGGCGAGCGCGCGCTCACCGGCCTGGTTGAGGCGCCACAGCTGATCGGCCAGGTCCACCTGACCCAGGTACTGCGCCACCTGCGGATCGTCCGCATCGAGGTGTCGCGCCACGGCCGCCATCTCTGCCGCGCGGCGCAGGGCTTCGTAATCCTCGCCCGCCTCCTCCAGCGCCTCCTCGCCCTGATTCAGGAGCGCGGCCAGCGCCTTGTCCAGCGCGCGCTGCACACGACGATCGTCTGGCGCCACCAGGCGCAGCGCGAGATATTGCGGGATCGCCGCTTCGGCATCTGAGTACAGTCGGCCTTCGGCCAGCGCCTCGTTCGCCCGACGCAGAACCTGGGAAACCTCGTCGGCCTGCACTGCCACTTGCGGTGGATTCCAGTTCAAAAATGCGAAGTCGGCTTCGTCACCGCTGACGGTGACCGTGGGAAACCGCGGGTCGACCGGCGCAACGGCGGTGGGCGGCGCAACCGAAGGACCGGCCGCAGGCGCGGGCGATTCAGGCGAACGCGTGCACGCACCAGCCAGCACTGCGGCCAACAGCACCACGGCCAAAGGCACCACGGCCAAAGGCACCACGTCCAACTTCAGCCAATGACGAATCGCGCGCATCTTCCTCCACAATGGCCATCCCGAGCCGTCGGGCGACGTTAGGCTATTGTCGCCTGCCCCGGCAACCGCCGCCGTACTGGAGATTTCGTGCCCGTCTGGATAGATGATCCCGCCGCACTCAGCGCCCACCTGCAGGACCCGCCCGCCTGGGTCGGCATCGATACCGAGTTCATTCGCGAACGCACCTACTGGCCGCAGCTCGCGCTGGTGCAGATGGCGATCGGCGACCGGATCCTGCTCATCGATCCGCTGGCGCCAGGTATGGCGGACGCATTGCGTCCGCTCCTGACTAACCCGGACGTGCTCAAGGTGATGCACAGCGCCAGCGAAGACCTGGTGGCCCTGTCGCACGACTGTGGCGCCCTGCCCGCGCCCCTGTTCGATACCCAGATCGCCGCGGCCCTGTGCGGCATCGGCGGCGGCATGGGCTACCAGAAGCTGGTGCTGGAGCTGACCAGCGTCGCGCTGGCCAAGGGCGAGACCCGCTCGGACTGGCTGCGCCGGCCGCTGAGCGAATCACAGCTGCAATATGCGGCCGACGACGTCGTGCACCTGGGCGAGTTCCACCGCGAGCTCGACCAGCGCCTGCAAGCACTGGGCAGGCGCGACTGGCTGAACCAGGACTGCGCGCGGATGCTGGCCAACGCCGGCGACGAACAGGGCGAGCCTTGGCCGCACCTGTCGATGCGCAGCGCGCAGTACATCGAACCGCCCGCCCAGCTTCGACTGCTGCGACTGTTGCGCTGGCGCGACCGCCAGGCCCGCGACAGCGACAAGCCGCGCAGCTGGATCCTGGACAACGAGCTCGCCACGAATCTGGCGCGCAACCCGCCGGCCGATCGTGCGGCCCTGCAGTCGCAGCTCGACGCCCATCCCAAGGCACCACGCAAGCTCGGTGACGCGATCTGGGCGGCATTGACCACGCCGCTGGACGATGAAACGCTGGCGCCGCTGGCACGCAACGCCAGCAGCGAGGACAAGAACGCGCTCAAACGACTGCAGGAAGCGGTGACCGCGCGCGCCGCCGAACTCGGATTGCCCGATGGCCTGCTGGCCTCGCGGCGCTATCTGGAGCTGCTACAGGACTCGGGCCAATGGCCTGCCGCGCTTTCCGGCTGGCGCCGGGAGGTGTTGGAACCGGTTCTGCAGCCGCTGCTGCCCGCGGCAGTCGCGCATCCGCCGGGGTAGCGCCTTCACCGCGTGACCGCTAAACTCTCGCGGCACCTGGGGCGGTAGCTCAGCTGGGAGAGCGCCACGTTCGCATCGTGGAGGTCAGGGGTTCGATCCCCCTCCGCTCCACCAGGACAACGAGAAGGGCTGCGGTCATCCGCAGCCCTTTTTTGTGCCTGTTGCCTTCCTTGGGAACGGACCAGCTGACGCCGGTCACGCTCGACGCAGCGCGATTAGAGCTTGCAGTTCACGCCGAGCAGGCAGGTGCGGCCCCACTGCATGTACTCCAGAGGGCGGTCCCTGGTGCCGGCATGGATCTGGTGCACCGAGGCCGGCTGCGAAATTCGCAGGCGTCTGCGGCCCGGCGGACCCGACGCTGCCGATCCGCCTCAATCCAGGTCGTGGCCCAGCAGGTGCTCGCGGAAGGTCGGGTAATCGTCGGCCATGGCCTGGGCGCTGGCAGGCCGCTGCAGCAATGCGGCCAGCGACGCCGGCAGCGCCACCGCGCCGACCAGTGGCTCGACCACGCTTTCGAACTTGGCCGGATGGGCCGTGGCGGCGACAGCCCAGTCACCGGCCACGCCAGCGCGGCGCAGCTCGTCCAGCACCTTTACCGCGGTGGCCGTGTGCGGGCAGAACACCTCGCCGTGCGCGCGGTAGCGCTCACCGATGATCCGCCGTATCTGCCCGTCGTCGACACTCACGGCATCGAACGCCGAGCGAAGTGCCCCGGCGTCGTGCGCGTACAGCCAGAGCAGGCGCTCGAAGTTGCTAGGTGCCCCGACGTCCATCGCGTTGGCCACGGTCGCCACGCTGGGACCGGGCAGATACCCGTCCCCAGCGAAGTACCGTGGAAGCACGTCGTTGGCGTTGGTGGCCAGCACGATCCGCCCCAGCGGCGCTCCCAGCGCGCGCGCCATGATCGCGGCGACTGCGTTGCCGAGGTTGCCGGTCGGGATGACGAAATTCAGGGCGCGTCCGCTCGCTTCCTCGTGCTGCAGCGAGGCGTGCGCGTAATAGGACATCTGCGGCAGCAGCCGGCCCAGGCTGATGCTGTTGGCCGAACTCAGCGGCACGCGCTGCTGGAGGGGCGTATCGCCCAGCGCCTGCTTGACCAGTGCCTGGCAGTCGTCGAAGGCGCCGTCGACTTTCAACGCCGTCACGTTGTCACCGAAGCAGCCCAGCTGGTGCGCCTGGCGCGGAGATACGCGCCCGTCCGGATACAGCACGACCACGCGCAGGCCCGGCTGCCGATGGAACGCCGCCGCCACCGCCGCGCCGGTGTCGCCCGAAGTCGCCACCAGGATCGTGAGCGGCGGTGAATCGGCCACACGGATGCGGGTCAGGCACTGGGCCAGGAAGCGCGCGCCGAAATCCTTGAAGGCGGCGGTGGGTCCGTGGAAGAGCTCCAGCACATGGTCGCCCGGCGTTGCCAAGGGCCGCAGCGGCGCCGGGAAATCGAAGGCTTCGGCGCAGATGGCCGGCAGCTGCGATTCCAGCGCATCACCGGCGAAGAACGGCGCCAGCAACGCTGCCGCCGTTGCGGCGATGTCGCCGCCAGCGCGCAGCGTCCGCGGCGGGGGCATGGATTCGGGGACGTACAGGCCGCCATCAGGCGCCAGGCCGGCAGTAATGGCCTGGCTGAGGGAGACGGCGGGCGACTGGTTGCGGGTGGAGATGAATTTCATGGGCATCTTCATTCGGGCGGCCTCGTGTCCCTTCTCCCCCCGGGAGAAGGTGGCGCGAAGCGCCGGACGACCAGCGGAAGTGCCCGTGGCATGAGGGCGTGGGACTGCGGCGGACGTGGACTTGGGATGTTCGGGCTCGGGGCCTCATGCCATGTGCACTCCCGATGTCGTTGGGGGCGGAACTCGGACGAGTCCAAAGCTACTGTCTCTGAGGGCTCCCGCCCTCATCCGCCCTTCGGGCACCTTCTCCCGGGGGGAGAAGGGAAGCCGGGGGGCTGTCGATTGGCGAGATCCAGGCCTGGCTTTGGAAGCCGGCCTCAGCAAACGCTGCGCGGATTCCTGGCGCAGCGGCCTCCGCCTCAACTCGACTCTCGAACCAGCCGAACACGCTCGGTCCCGCGCCCGAAATGCTGGCGCCCATCGCGCCAGCATCCAGCGCCGCCTGCTTGGCCGCTGCAAATCCTTCGATCAGATGCGCGCGCCGCGGTTCCACCAGCACATCGCGGAGCCCCGCGCGCACCAGCGCGACATCACCGGCATGGCATCCGGCCAGGACCAGGGCAAGATTTCCCGACTGCATAACGAATTCCTCCAGCGCATAGCTTCCCCGCAGCGCCTCGCGCGCCAGGCGCGTCTGCAACACCGCATCGGGGTGCACCAGCACGCAGTGCCATTCCTGCGGCACCGGGATCCGCACCAGCCGCTCGGCCGTGGACAGCACCAGCCCCCCCAGCAGCATCGGCCCGATGTTGTCGCCGTGGCGGCCACCGCTGGCGACCGCCTCGCCGGTCAAGGCGAACGGATACAGCGCCTCGCGCGACAGCGGCTCATCCAGCAGCGCATTGGCGGCCACCAGCGCCGCCACGCACGAGGCCGCCGAGCCGCCCATGCCCGAACCCAGCGGGATCCCCTTGTCGATCTCGATCTCGAACCCGAACGGCAGCTCCAGCGTCTGCTGCATCGCCAGCAGCGCCGCACCGGCCGTGTTGGCCGCCGCCTGCAGCGGCAGGTCGACGATCACGCCACGGATGGCGCCGATGCGCACCTCGCGCGATTGGATGCGGCGCACCGCGACGGTGTCGCCGACGCCCGCGATCGCGTGTCCAAGGATGTCGAAACCGACTGCGACATTACCCACCGATGCCGGCGCGAACGCCTTTTTCCACTCGCTCAAAGTCTTGCCCCCTGTCCCGCCGCCACACGCAGCACGTCGGCGAAGACGCCGGCGGCGGTCACTTCCGGCCCCGCTCCGGGGCCCTGCACGATCAGGGGATTGTCGCAGTAGCGGCGGGTGGTGAACTGCACGATGTTGTCGGTCAGGCGCAGATGGGCGAAAGCGTGGTCGGCCGCGACCTCCACCAGCCCCACGCTGGCACGCCCCTGCGCATCCAGCCTGGCCACATAGCGCAGCACCTTGCCAGCCGCCTGCGCGCTGGCCAGTCGGGCACTGAAGCCGGCATCGACCTCGCCCAGGCGCGCCATGAACTCCTCCGCACTCCCCTGGCGCAAGGCATCGGGCACCAGGCTCTCCACGTCCACGTCCTCCAGCGCCAGCGTGCCACCGGCTTCGCGCGCCAGGATCACCAGCTTGCGGGCGACGTCGGTGCCGGACAGGTCGTCGCGCGCGTCGGGCTCGGTGTAGCCGAGCTCGCGCGCCTCCAGCACCAGCCGCGAAAACGGAACGCTGCCGTCATAGCGGTTGAACAGCCAGGCCAGGGTGCCCGAAAAGATGCCCTCGACAGACAGCAATGCATCGCCGGTGTCGACCAGGTCGCGCAGGGTCGAGATCACCGGCAGCCCCGCACCGACCGTCGCTTCGTAGCGGAATCGCGCGCCGCTTGCCGCCGCCGCCTCGAAGATCGCGCTGTAGCGCGCCATCGGCCCCGCACCGGCCTGCTTGTTCGGCGTCACCACGTGGATGCCGGCCGCCAGCCAGCCGGCATAGCGGTCGGCCACGTCGGGACTCGCGCTGCAGTCCACGATCATCAGGTGCGGCAGGTGCGAACCCACCAGGTGCCCGGTGAACCGGTCCAGATCCAGCGCCTGGCTGTCGAGCGTCATCCGCTGGCGCCAGTCGCCCACGATGCTGCGCTCGTCCAGGACCATCTTCGAACTCGAGGCGATCGCGCGCAGGCGCAGGTCCAGGTTGGCCTTGCCCAGCAGCTGCGGCTGCGCGGCGCGCAGCTGGTCGAGCAGCGCACCGCCCACGTTGCCCGGTCCGATTACGCCCACGGCGAAGGTCTGCGGCGACAGCCAGAACCCGGCATGCGCGGCGCGCAGGGCCTTGGTCGCGTCGGCGCTGTCGATGGCGACCGAAATGTTGCGTTCCGACGAACCCTGCGCGATGGCCAGGACGTTGACCTGCGCGCGGCCCAGCGACTCGAACAGGCGCGCGGCCACGCCCGGCTGCCCGGCCATGCCGTCGCCCACCGCGGCCAGCACGCTCACCCCTTCGGTCAGCTGCACCCGCTGGATCTGGCCGATGCCCAGCTCGTGGGCGAACGCGCCCAGCAGAGCGGCCTGCGCGCGCGTGGCTTCGGCGCCGCGGACCACGCAGCAGATCGAATGTTCGGACGAGCCCTGCGAAATCATCACCACCGACACGCGCGCGTGGCGGAGCGCGGCGAACACGCGCTCGGCCGTACCTGGCACGCCGATCAGGCCGGTGCCCTCCAGGTTCAGCACCGCCAGGTCCGGGCTCAATGTCAGCCCTTTCACCGGACCGGTGACGTCGCGCGCGCTGGTGATGCGCGTGCCTGGATGCTCGGGGTGGAAGGTGTTGCGGATGATGATCGGCAGGCCGCGTTCGATCGCCGGCGCCATGGTCTGCGGATGCACCACCTTGGCTCCGAAATAGGCCAGCTCGCAGGCCTCGTCGTAGCTCAGCGCGCTCAGCTGCACGGCTTCCGGCACCACCCGGGGATCGGCCGAGAGCACGCCGTCGACGTCGGTCCAGATGTGCAGCTCGGCCGCATCGTAGAGCGCGGCGAAGATCGCGCCGCTGTAGTCGCTGCCGTTGCGGCCCAGGGTGGTGATGCGTCCGGAACGGTCGCGGGCGACGAACCCGGTGACCACCACCCGCGGCTGGGGATGGGCTGCGCGCCAGTCGAGCAGGCGCTGGGCACTCTGCGGCCAGTCCACGTCCACGCCCAGGTCGCTGCGGTCGACCACCAGCACCTCGCGCGCGTCCAGCACGGCGCAGGCTTCGCCACTGGTGGCGAAGTGGTCGCCCAGCAGGCGCGCCGAATACACCTCGCCCATGCCCTGCACCCGGTCCAGCACCTCCACCGGCAGCTCGCCGATGACCGCCAGCGCGGCAAGGATTTCGGCAAGCCGGTCGAACTGCTCGTCCAGCCAGTCGATGGTCTCGCCCGAGGCCTCGCCAAGCAGCGCGACGGCGACGCCTCGATGGCGCGCACGCAGCTGGTGCCACGGGTCGCGCCAGTCCTCGCTGCTGCGTGCGCCCGGGTTCCGGGCGGCAAGATGGGCGATCTCGATCAGCGCGTCGGTGACGCCTTTCATCGCCGACACCACGGTGATCTGGAGGGCGTCGTCGCGCGCGAGCAGCAGCGCGCCGACATGGCGGAAGCGTTCGGCGTCGGCCAGCGACGAGCCGCCGAACTTGTGCACGATGGTGAGCGATGACAGCTGTGGCAGTGCGACGGCGGACGACATGCAGCTGGACCCCTGGTGGGTCCCCGCTCGTTCCAGGCTTCCGGGTTCCCCGGCATCCTGATCCGGGTGCGGGGACGTGGTTTGCTGAAGTTACGCGAACACGATCCACCGCTTCCCGCACGTGGCGGTCGCGGTGGTAATGCCGCCAAGTCCGCGCGCGCGCGCCGGCCGCGGCAGCGGCGCTGGCGCAGTGAGGTGACGTGCGAAGGAGACGTGGGACGGCATGCCCCTAGGGAACATGAACCCGGCTTGGGCTGTCAAGTGCTGCGCTGCATCAAGCGCTTGGTTGCAGTTGAAAGTGGTGACCCCGGCGCGATTCGAACGCACGACCTGTCCCTTAGGAGGGGACCGCTCTATCCAGCTGAGCTACGGGGCCACGGGCCGGGATTGTCGCACGAACCGAGCCTCGGTCCAGTCGAAAGCGACGGTCCGGCGGGGCCGCATGCTACCTTTGCCAAGGCCCCGCACAGGCATGTGCACCGGGCCTCATGCAGGTCCCGGGGGAAACCGGAAACGCGCGCCGAAGTGGCCGCACGTGGCCGTCGCGGCGGCGCTACGCAATCCTTCCCTGGCGTCAGGAGTCGTGCTGCATGTGTCCCAGTAAGGTCGCTGAAGGCGACAAACGTGGCTGGATCGTCCCCATCGGTGGCGGCGAGGAAAAACAGAACAACCCGCGCATCCTCAAGCGCTTCCTCGATCTGTGCGGCGGCCGCGATGCCGACCTGCTGGTCATTCCCACCGCAAGCCAGCTGGCCGACACCGGCAGCCGCTACGAGGACATCTTCAGCGAGCTCGGCGCCGGCCGCGTCGAGGCCATGGACTTCGACACCCGTCGCGACTGCCACGAACCCAACCGGCTCGAGCGCATCGCCCAGGCCACCGGCATCTTCTTCACCGGCGGCAACCAGCTGCGTCTGTCGACGATCATCGGCGGCACGCCGGCCGCCAAGCTCATCCGCGAGCGCAGCGCGATCGGGGTCACTGTCGGCGGCACCAGCGCCGGCGCCAGCATCCTCAGCGAGCACATGATCGCCTTCGGCAAGGAAGGCGCCTCGCCGCAGGCCGACAGCGTGCGCCTGGCGCCCGGGCTGGGCCTGACCAACCGCTTCATCATCGACCAGCACTTCCGCCAGCGCGACCGGCTCGGGCGGCTGGTGGCGGCGCTGGCCTACAACCCGTTCGCCATCGGCATCGGCCTGGACGAGGACACCGCGGCGTTCATCGCTCCGGACAACACGCTGGAAGTGGAAGGCAGCGGCGCGGTCACCGTGGTCGACGCCGACGAGCTGCAGTTCTCCTCGATGGCCCAGGTGCGCGAGGACGAGCCGGTGTGCCTGCTTGGCCTGACCGTGCACATCCTCACCGCCGGCGCCACCTTCAACCTGCACACCCGCCGCGCTTCGGCCGGCTCGCTGGCCTGACTTCAGGCACACAGACATGCCGGGTCCACCGGCCGCAGTTCCACTGATACAGAGGCACGACATGCGCGTCATCGAACGTTCGGTCTACGTGGGTCCCTCCCACTACGCGCATTTCCCGGTGATCCGGCTGGAGCTGGACCTGCAGGCGCTGGAGGCGTGGCCCACCGGACGGCTGGGCGCGGACTTCGTCGACGCGCTGGTCGCCGCCCTGCCCGGCCTGGCCGATCACGGCTGCTCCTACCGCGAACCCGGCGGCTTCATCCGACGCATGCGCGAAGGCGAAGGCACCTGGCTGGGCCACGTGCTTGAGCACGCGGCGATCGAGCTGCAGAACGTCGCCGGCGAAGACGTCACCTTCGGCCGTACCCGCAGCGTCGGCGACGACCGCCCCGGTGTGTACACCGTGGTTTACGAATACGCGCAGAAGGAGGAAGGGATCGCGGCCGGCGAGCTGGCGCTCAAGCTGCTGTCCTCGCTGCTGCCGCCGGAGATCCGTCCCAAGGGCAGCGTGCCCGACGACTGGGTCTGGGACACCGCCCGCGACGACTTCATCCGCTACGCGCAGCGCCGCGCGCTGGGTCCGTCCACGGCCTCGCTGGTGCGCGCGGCCGAGGAACGTGGCATTCCCTGGCTGCGCCTGAACCAGCAGTCGCTGATCCAGTTCGGCCACGGCAAATACCAGCAGCGCATCCAGGCCACGGTGACCGGCAAGACGCCGCACATCGCGGTGGAGCTGGCCAGCGACAAGGAAGAAACCAACAAGATCCTGGCGTCACTGGGCCTGCCGGTGCCGCGCCAGGAACTGGTGAACGACGCCACCGGCGCCTTGCGCGCGGCGAAGAAGCTGGGCGGATGCGTGGTCACCAAGCCCTACAACGGCAACCACGGCCGCGGCATCACCATCAACATCTCGGCCGACGACGACGTGCGCGAAGGCTTCGCCGCGGCGCAGGAGCATTCGCGCTCGGTGATCGTGGAAACCTACATCGGTGGACACGACCACCGCCTGCTGGTGGTCAATGGCGAACTGATCGCGGCGACACGGCGCACGCCCGGACATGTGGTCGGCGACGGCAAGAGCGACATCGCCGAGCTGGTGGACAGGGTCAACGCGGACCCGCGGCGGGGCGTCGGCCATGAAAAGGTACTGACCCGCATCGAGCTCGACGCGCAGGCCGACCTGATGCTCGAGCGCGTGGGCTACAACCATTTCTCAGTGCCCAAGGAGGGAGAAGTGGTGTTCCTGCGCTCCACCGCCAACCTCTCCACCGGCGGCACCGCCACCGACGTCACCGACATCATCCATCCGGACAACCGCGACATGGCGGTGCGCGCGGTGCGCGCCATCGGCCTGGACGTGGGTGGCGTGGACTTCATCACCACCAACATCGCCGAAAGCTACAAGAGCATCGGCGGCGGCATCTGCGAGATCAACGCCGCGCCCGGCTTCCGCATGCACGTGGCGCCCAGCGAAGGCACCCCGCGCGACGCCGCCGGCCCGGTGATCGACATGCTGTTCCCACCCGGTACGCCCTCGCGCGTGCCGATCGCGGCGATCACCGGCACCAACGGCAAGACCACCACCGCGCGCATGCTCTCGCACATCGCCAAGATGGCCGGCTACACGCCGGGCATGACCAGCACCGACGGCGTCTACATCGACGGCCAGCGCACGGTCGAGGGCGACATGACCGGACCGGTGTCGGCGCGTATGGTGCTGTCGGACCCGCAGATCGACCTGGCGGTGCTCGAAACCGCGCGCGGCGGACTGCTGCGCAGCGGCATGGGCGTGCCGGAGGTCGACGTGGGCGCGGTGCTCAACGTGCAGGCCGACCATCTGGGCATCAAGGGCATCGACACACTGGAACAGCTGGCCGCGATCAAGCGCATCGTGGTGGAAGTCGCGCGCGAATGCGCAGTGCTCAACGCAGACGATCCCAACGTGATGAAGATGTCGGCCTACACCGACGCCAAGGTGATCTGCTACGTCACCCAGAATCCCTCGCACATGCTGGTGCGTGAACACATCCGCGCCGGCGGTCGCGCCTGCGCACTGGAAGCCGGCGTCAACGGCCACATGATCACGCTCTACGACAAGGGCAGCCACATCCCGCTGATGTGGACCCATCTGATCCCCGCGACCATGGAAGGGCGCGCGCTGCACAACGTCCAGAACGCGATGGTTGCCGCAGCGATGGCATTCTCGATGGGCATCAAGCTCGATGCGATCCGCCAGGGCCTGCGTACGTTCGACACCACGTTCTTCCAGGC
>JBDNHW010000065.1:0-17650 GCA_041688625.1 Pseudoxanthomonas sp. | reverse complement strand
TTCGATCATCGCCTGAGCCAGCTGCCGACGCTCCTGGCGGCACTCGGCGTGCTGGCGATGTTCGCCGCCAGCCTGCTGCTGGCGCGCGAGTCCACATTGGCGGTCACGGCGATCAACGAAGAAATGGACCATCGCCAGCCGCAGAGCCTGAAGGCACCGAAGTAGCTCAGCCCAGCGGCGGCCTGCCCCGCTTGGCCCGGAAATAGTTGCTCAGGTGCAGGCTTGCCGCGTCCGCCAGCACCCCGCCCGCCACCTCGACGCGGTGGTTATGGCGTGGATCGGCCAGCAGGTCGAAGACGCTGCCGCAGGCGCCGGTCTTGGGGTCCGCCGCGGCAAATACCAGCCGCGCGATCCGTGCGTGCACCATGGCCATCGCGCACATCGCGCAGGGCTCCAGGGTCACGTAGAGCGTCGTTCCGACAAGGCGGTGGTTGCCGAGCGTGCGCCCGGCCGAACGCATCGCCACGATCTCGGCATGGGCGCTGGGATCGTGCTCGACGAGGTTGCGGTTCCAGCCTTCTCCCAGCACCAGGCCGTCGTTGCCCACCAGCACCGCACCGATGGGGACTTCATCGTCCTCGCGCTCGGCACGGTCGGCCAGATCCAGAGCGTGGCGCATCCACGTGGCATCCACCTCGCTCCCGTGCGCCGTCACCGACGACTGCGAAGGCGGGCCTGGAAAGGACACGACCCGCCTACTCCCACTCGATCGTCGCGGGCGGCTTGCCGCTGATGTCATAGACCACGCGTGAGACGCCGCGCAGCTCGTTGATGATGCGGTTGGACACAGTGCCCAGGAAGTCGTACGGCAGGTGCGCCCAGTGCGCGGTCATGAAATCGATCGTCTCCACCGCACGCAGCGCGATCACCCACTCGTAGGCGCGTGCGTCACCGACCACGCCGACCGACTTCACCGGCAGGAATACGGCGAAGGCCTGACTGGTCCTGTCGTAGAGGTCGGCCTTGCGCAGCTCCTCGATGAAGATGTTGTCGGCTTTGGCCAGCAGTTCGGCGTACTCGCGCTTGACCTCGCCAAGGATGCGTACGCCCAGACCGGGGCCGGGGAACGGATGCCGGTAGACCATGCTGCGCGGCAGTCCAAGCTCCACGCCCAGCCGTCGCACTTCATCCTTGAACAGCTCGCGCAGCGGCTCCACCAGCCCCATCTTCATGTGCGCCGGCAGGCCACCCACGTTGTGGTGGCTCTTGATCACGTGCGCCTTGCCGGTCTTGCTGCCGGCCGATTCGATCACGTCGGGATAGATCGTGCCCTGCGCCAGCCACCTGGCGTTGGCCAGCCTGCCCGCCTGCTCGTCGAAGATCTCGACGAACAGGTTGCCGATGACCTTGCGCTTGGCTTCCGGGTCCGAGATGCCCTGCAGCGCATCAAAGTACCGATCCGCCGCGTTGACCCGGATCACCTTGACACCCATGTGCTCGGCGAACATCGCCATCACCTGGTCGCCTTCCTGCCAGCGCAGCAGGCCGGTATCGACGAACACGCAGGTCAGCTGCGTGCCGATGGCCTTGTGCAGCAGCGCCGCCACGACCGATGAGTCGACGCCACCGGAAAGCCCGAGGATGACTTCGTCGCTGCCGACCTGAGCACGGACGCGCTCGATCTGGTCATCGATGATGTGCGCAGCCGTCCATAGCGTCTTGCAGCCACAGATTTCAGTGACGAAGCGGCGCAGCAGGGTCTCGCCCTGCAGCGTGTGGGTGACCTCCGGATGGAACTGCACGCCGTACCAGCGCTTGTCCTCGTTGGACATGGCGGCCACGGGGATGCGGTCGGTGCGGGCGGTGACGGTGAAGCCCGGCGGCGCCTCGGACACGTGGTCGCCGTGGCTCATCCACACGTCCAGACGGGAAGCGCCAGGGTGGTCGGTCAGGCCCGAGAACAGGCGGTCAGCCGATACGATCTCCACTTCGGCATGCCCGAACTCGCGCGCATCGGCGGCCTCTGTGGCTCCGCCCAGCTGCGCGGCCAGCGTCTGCATGCCGTAGCAGATGCCCAGCAGCGGTACGCCCGAGTCGAACGCTTCCTGCGGCGCAGCCGGCGCGCCGAACACGGTCGTCGACTCCGGCCCACCCGACAGGATGATGCCCTTGGCCCCGTACCCGGCGATTTCCGATGGATCGTGGTCCCACGCCCAGATCTCGCAGTAGACCCCGATCTCGCGGATGCGTCGTGCGATCAGCTGCGTGTACTGCGCGCCGAAATCCAGGATGAGGATGCGGTCGGAATGGATGCTGTCGCTATGGATGTCGGTCATTGATTGGAAACAGCGGGAACGGGGAACGGGGAACGGGGAATGACGGATCAAGGATGGGAGTGGCACCGCGCGCGCGGCCTCGTTCCCTGTTCCCGGTTCCCTGTTCCCCGCTTTCGACTAGCTCATCCGGTAGTTGGGCGGTTCCTTGATGATCTGCACGTCGTGCACGTGGCTTTCGCGCTGGCCGGCACCGGTGATCTTGACGAAGCTGGGCTTCTTGCGCATTTCCTCGATGGTGGCGCAGCCGACATACCCCATCGTCGAGCGCAGGCCACCGGCGAGCTGGTGGATGATGCTGCCCAGCGCGCCCCGGTACGGCACACGGCCCTCGATGCCTTCGGGCACCAGCTTGTCGGCGTCGCTGGCGTCCTGGAAATACCGATCCTTGCTTCCCTGCTCCATCGCACCCAGCGAGCCCATGCCGCGATAGCTCTTGTAGCTGCGGCCCTGGAACAGTTCGGCTTCGCCCGGCGCTTCCTCGGTGCCAGCGAACAGGCCGCCGATCATCACCGTTGAGGCGCCCGCAACAATCGCCTTGCCGATATCTCCCGAGTAGCGGATACCGCCGTCGGCAATCAGCGGGATCCGGTCCTGCAGCGCCTCGGCCACCATCGACACCGCGGTGATCTGGGGCACGCCGACGCCGGCCACCATGCGCGTGGTGCAGATCGAGCCTGGACCCACGCCGACCTTGACCGCGTCCGCGCCGGCGTCCATCAACATCAGTGCGGCGTCACCGGTCACGATGTTGCCGCCGATGACCTGCAGTTCGGGGTAGGTCTTCTTGATCCAGGCGACGCGATTGACCACGCCCTGGGAGTGTCCGTGTGCCGTGTCCACGATCACCACGTCCACGCCCGCGGCGACCAGCGCCTCGACGCGACGCTCGGTATCGCCGCCCACGCCCAGCGCCGCACCGACCAGCAGGCGTTCCTGCGCGTCCTTGGCTGAATCGGGATAGTCGCGCGCCTTCTGGATGTCCTTGACCGTGATCAGGCCACGCAGCGCGAACTGGTCGTTGACCACCAGCACCTTCTCGATGCGGTGCTTGTGCAGCAGCTCCAGCACCTCGTCGTCGCTGGCGCCTTCGGCCACGGTCACCAGGCGATCCTTCTTGGTCATGATGTGGCGGACCGGATCGTCCAGCTGCTTTTCGAAGCGCATGTCGCGGTGGGTCACCAGGCCGACCAGCTGTCCGGCCGCATCCACCACCGGCACCCCGGAGATGTTGCGTGCCGCGGTCAGCGCCAGCACTTCGCGGATCGTGGTTTCAGGGCCGACCGTGATCGGATCGCGGATCACGCCGGACTCGAATTTCTTGACCTTGGCCACTTCGGCCGCCTGCTGCTCTACCGTCAGGTTCTTGTGGATGATGCCGATGCCGCCCAGCTGGGCCATGGCCACGGCAAGACGCGCTTCGGTGACCGTATCCATCGCGGCCGACACGATCGGCAGCTTCAGGCGCAGCTTGCGCGTCAGTTGCGTGCCGAGTGAAACGTCCTTGGGCAGCACCACCGAATGGGCGGGAACCAGGGAAACGTCGTCGTAGGTAAGAGCTTCTGCCTTGATGCGCAGCATCGGCGGACCCGTGTGTGGGGAAGCGCGCAATTGTATCGCGGAACCAAACCCCCACGCTCGGGTTCATGTAGGAGCGGGCCCTGCCCGCGAGTGCTTCATCGGTAACACCCTCGCGGGCAGGGCCCGCTCCTACAGCGTCGATTCCGCCGCCTCGGCAGCCTCCAGCGTGTTCTGCATCAGCGTGGCGACGGTCATGGGGCCCACGCCTCCAGGCACCGGCGTGATCCAGCTGGCGCGCTTGGCCGCCTCTTCGAAACCCACGTCTCCCACCAGGCGACCGTCCTCGAGCCGGTTGATGCCCACGTCGATGACCACCGCCCCCTGCTTCACCCACTCGCCCGGGATCAGCGCCGGCCGCCCCGCCGCGACCACCAGGATATCGGCGTCGCGCACGCGTGCCTCAAGGACTTCCAGCGGAGTGAACTTGTGGCAACTGGTCACGGTGCAGCCTGCGATCAGCAGCTCCAGCGCCATCGGCCGGCCCACATGGTTGCTCACGCCCACCACGGTGGCGTTGCGACCGCGCACTGGCTGGTCTGTGTAGCCGAGCAGCGTGGTGATGCCGCGCGGCGTGCACGGACGCAGGCCGAACTCGCGAAGCGCCAGGTGCCCCACGTTCTGCGGATGGAAGCCATCGACGTCCTTGAGCGGGTCGATGCGCTGGATCAGACGGCTGGCATCGGGGATTCCCGGCAGGGGCAGCTGCACCAGGATGCCGTGGATCTTCGGATCGGCATTGAGGCGGTCCACCAGGGCCAGCAGTTCGTCCTCGGTCGTGCCCACCGGCAGGTCGAAATCAAACGCCTCGATGCCGACCTTGTCCGCGGCGCGTCGCTTGTTGCGGACGTACACCGCCGACGCCGGATCACCCCCGACCAGCACCACCGCCAGGCCAGGCCTGGACCCGCCCGCCGCGACTCGCGCATCGACGCGCGCCTTCAGCCCGTCGAGCAGGTCTTCGGCGATGCGGCGCCCGTCGAGGATCCGTGCTGAATGTTGGGAACCTGGGGCTGGGAACGCTGGAGTCATGGCTTCTATTGTCCCCGATTCCGCAATGACCGACACCAGCGCCTGCGATGCGGGGGGTTAATGCCGCCAGTGGCGTCACGGTCATGGCTTCGGATTCCGGAGGAACGGTTCTCAGCCGCCGCTGCAGAATTGCTGGTAATCGATGTAGCCGGGAAACGGCGTGCCCTTGCTGCACACCGCGCACTCCGGGTCTGCACGCAGCCGTACTTCGCGGAAGCGCATCGCCAGGGCATCGAAGTGCAGCAGCCGGCCCGTGAGCGTCTCCCCCAAACCAAGCAGCAGCTTGATCGTTTCATTGGCCTGCAGGAGGCCGATGATCCCGGGCACGACCCCCAGCACGCCGGCCTCGGCGCAGCTGGGCGCGAACCCCGGCGAAGGCGGCTGCGGGAACAGGCATCGGTAGCAGGGTGCGTCGCCGCGATGGCGGCCCGCATCGAACACGCTGGCCTGCCCCTCGAAGCGCTGCACCGCCCCGTACACCATCGGCTTGCCCAGCTTCACGCAGGCGTCGTTGAGCAGATAGCGTGCGGCGAAGTTGTCCGCGCCGTCGACCACCACGTCGATGCCCTCCAGCAACCGCTCCACGTTGCCCGAATGCGCGCACTCGGCCACTGCCTCGATGCGTGTCCGCGGATTCAGCGCGGACAGCGCGACACGGGCTGAACTCACCTTGCTGTGTCCGACGCGGGCATCGGCATGCAGGACCTGCCGCTGCAGGTTGCTCCGCTCCACCACGTCGTCATCGACGATGCGCAGACGGCCGACGCCGGCAGCGGCCAGGTACATCGCGGCCGGTGAGCCGAGACCGCCGGCCCCGATGACCAGCACGCTCGATGCCTCCAGCCTGCGCTGTCCCTGCTCGCCCACTTCGGGCAGCAGCAGGTGTCGTGAGTAGCGCTCGTCGAAGTCGGCCTGCTCCGGATCACGCGCCCCGGCCTCCATGGGGAGACCCTCTGCCAGCCAACGCGCAGTACCGCCTTCGACCGATGACACCCGCGAATAACCCGCCTGAAGCAGCGCCGCCGCCCCTTGCAGCGAGCGTGTACCGCTCTGGCAGATCAGCATGACCTCGCTTGCCGGATCGGGAAGGCAGGCCGCCGGATCGGTGCGCAGCACGGAAAGATCGATACCCAAGGCACCTGCGGCACGGCCGGAAGAGCGCTCATGGGCCTGTCGCACGTCCACCAGCACGGCGCCGTCGCGTTGTCGTTCGTGAGCCTGGCGCGGGCTTATCGCGGGAGCATCCATGCCCGGATTATCCTCCGCTGCGCGCCGCGCTGCGTGCCGGCGGTTGGAATGTCGGCGCCGAGTTGCGTATCCGCGGGATCGACGGGGTCCATCCGGCTGTGGAAGGCACGAAGCGGCTGCGCTGCAATCACGTCCTCGGCGAGGATCCGACCGTCGAGGCGGCGAATCGAGAGCCGCTTACGGGCGAGACGTCGCTCCGCCGCGACCCTGCAAATCAACTCCAGTGCCCGCGTCAGTGCGCCCCGTCCGATAGTCGGAACCCGCAGGCTCCTCCGGCCGCGTCACTTGCGTTTGACGTGCCGGATGAGGCGGCGCTTCTTGGCGACCTGCTTGTCGGTCAGCACGTTCCGCTTGCCCTCGAAGGGATTGACCGAGTCCTTGAAGATGAAACGCACCGGGGTCCCCACCAGCTTGAAGCGCTTGCGGAAGAAGTTCTCCAGGTAGCGCTTGTACGACTCGGGCAGCAGCTTCAGCCGCGTGCCGTGGACCACGAAGGTGGGAGGATTGGTGCCGCCCGGATGGGCGAAACGCAGCTTGGGCGGATTGCCGCGCACGCTGGGCGGCGGGTTGGCCTCATAGGCCACTTCCAGCGCCTTGGTGACTTCGCTGGTGCCGTGCTCCTTGGTGGCCGAGGCATGGGCGCGATGGATGGCGCGGAACAGCTCGCGCAGGCCCGAGCCGTGCTTGGCGGAAATGCGGACGTTCTCGGCCCATTCGACGAAGCTCAGCTTGCGCGACAGCAGCGCTTCGGTCTGCTCGCGCCGGTAGGTCTCGAGGCCATCCCACTTGTTCACCGCGATCACCAGCGCCCGACCCGCATCCAGGATCGCGCCGAGCACGGTGGCGTCCTGGTCGGTCACGCCTTCAGTCGCGTCCAGCATGAGCACCGCGACCTGGCACTGCTCGATCGACTGCAGCGTCTTGATGATGCTGAAGATCTCGACCGCTTCTTCCACCTTTGCCTTGCGCCGCAGGCCAGCCGTATCGACCAGGCGGTACTGGCGGCCGTCGCGTTCCATGTCCACGGAAATCGAATCGCGCGTGGTGCCCGGCACTTCCGAAGCGATCATCCGCTCCTCGCCCAGGAGCCGGTTGAACAGCGTCGACTTGCCCACGTTGGGGCGACCGACGAACGCAATGCGGATGCGTGCCGGATCATTGTCGAGGACCTCGGTCGTGCCTTCCTCGGGCAGGCGCCGCTGGATTTCCTCCATCAGCTCGTCGAGTCCCTGGCGATGTGCCGCCGAGACGGTGACCACGTCGCTGAAGCCGTAGCGGGAAAACTCGGAGAGTGCGGTCGACTCTTCCAGCCCGTCGATCTTGTTGATCACCAGCAAGGTCGGACGCGCGCTCTTGCGTAGCCACGTGAGAATATCGTCGTCCAGCGTGGAGGCGCCTTGCCGGCCATCGACGATGAACAGCACCAGGTCCGCCTCCTCGGCCGCGGCGCGAGCCTGCCGCGCAGTGGCGCCGGCCAGTCCTTCGTCTTCGCCCGCGATGCCGCCGGTGTCCACCACCATGAACGGCTTGTCCTCGTCCAGGCGGCAGATACCGTAATTGCGGTCACGCGTGACCCCCGGCTGGTCGTGGACCAGCGCGTCGCGGGTGCGGGTGAGCGCGTTGAATAGGGTCGATTTGCCGACATTGGGTCGGCCGACGAGTGCGACTAGGGGAAGCATGGAGAAGCCCTGTTCAATGTCCTGCGCATGCGAAGGGGCGGAAATGCGCGAAGCGCGACCCGCGCAGTGTACAGGGGCGTCGAGCGAGGGTCGCCTTCAGGCGACCCGGCTCAGTAGCGCTTACTGCAGGCCGAACGCGGTGATCTTGCCGCCAATATCCTGCACCAGCAGCGTGCCGTCGGCCACCACTGGCTTTGCCTTGATGGCATTGCCATCAGCGCGGGCACGCGCCGCCAGCTCGCCGTTTTCCAGGCGCAGCCAATGCACGTAACCGTCGAAGTCACCCACCACCGCGTAGTCACCCTGCACCGTAGGCGCGGTCAGGGAGCGTCGCGCCAGCGTCGTGTTGGACCACAGAGGCTCGCCCGTGTTCTTGTCGAGCGCCCATACCGTCCCGGCTGAATCGGCCACCAGCACGCTGGACCCGGCCAGGCCGATTCCACCGGCGCCACCGCGCTCGCGCGACCAGAGAGGACGACCGCTGGGCCCGTCGATAGCGACCGTCTCGTTCTTGAAGCTCGTGGCAAACACAGTGGAACCATCGAGGATCGGCGCGCCATCGACGTCCGCCATTCGCTCCAGCTCGGTGCGTCCATCGGGCACGCCTACCACCTGGTTCCACAGCAGTCGACCGTCGTTGATCGCCATCGCCGAAAGGGTACCGTCGTCATTGCCGACGAACGCCACCCCAGGGCCCAACAATACCGAGGCGTTGCCTCTAACCGTCAAGCTCGGAAGATCGGTGTTGTAGAACCAGCGCTGCTCACCGGTCTGCGCATCGAAGGCGGTGACACGGCCGTCATTCGAACGCACCAGCACCAGCCCCTGCCCGATGGCAGGCGCGGTGATCACTTCGTTGGAGACCTTGGCCCGCCATTTCTCGGCACCGGTTGCCGCGTCCAGGGCCACGACCTCCCCGTCAAGGCCACCGACCACCACCAACCCGTCGGCAGCCGCCGGCCCGCCGGTCAGGCGCGCATCGGAATCGTAGCTCCAGACCTGCGCGCCGCTTTGAAGCTCGTACGCCCGCACCCCACCCTTCACCGCGGCTGCGTAGACACGGCCGTCAGCGACCGCGGGGCGCTGGCGCACGCCGAGGCGTTCTTCGCCCTTGCCGGCATTGACGCTCCACAGCTTCGACGGAGTCGCGCTAGCGGTGAACTCGGACAGTGCGGCTGGTGCGCCGGCCTTCTCATCGTCCTTGTCGAACCATCCCTTGACGGTGCTGCAGCCGGTGAGGATCGTAAGCAGCAACATGGCCGCCAGCATGCGCATCGGCATCGATTTCTTCATCATTACGTGGGTTCCGCAGGGTTGGGCGGAGTACCGCCAACATCAGTGAGTTTCAGCTCGACCAGGCGCCGCTGTGGCGCTGCCACGTCCATCGTCGTCAACGCATCGAGGTAGGCCTTGCGCGCTTCATCGCGCTTGCCCGCCGCAACCAGTGCATCACCCCTCGCTTCGGCAGCGGCACTACCTTCGGATTTGCCCAGAGCCGCAAGCGCCTCTTCGGGCTTCCCCGCTTCGATGAGCAATCTGGCGAGCCTGAGTTCCACGATCGACCGCAGCGCCGGATCGGCCACGGCATCGATGGACCCGAGGGTTTTTATCGCCTGATCGGTTTCGCCTGCGACCACCTGCGCACTGACCAGCCTCAAGGCTGCCAGGTTTGCATAGGCTGAGGAATCACCCTCCCGCAAGACGGACAGCTCCTTCTCGGCCTTGTCCAGATCAGCCACCGCGGCGCTGGCGACGGTCGAACGGTAGGTCATATGCGCGGCCTGGGCCTGTTGGGCCTGCTGCCTCTGCCACCACTGCCAGCCAAAAATCAACGCGAGTCCCAAGGCTACGCCTCCGACCACGCCGGCGCCGTTACTCTTCAGCCAATTGCGGACGCGTTCGCTTTGTTCGTGCTCGTCGAGCAGATCGTCGATCGCCATTCGTACTCTCACCCCGTCTAGGCAGGGCATTCATTTCAGTGGGGATAAACCCGAAACCAATCAGTCTGCGATCGGAACCAGGGAGCCGTCAGAGGATACCGCAAAGCGGGCCACGTTGGCTCGCAGGTAAGGCGTGAGGTCCACCGTACGACCCGCCTGATGAACCTCGACTGCCGCCGCATTACCCAGCACGACGCGACCGACATCGCCCTTGCGGAAGATGCGTTCCTGACCCGCCTTCAGCAGGCCTTTTTCGATTGTCCTGCCGCTGCTGTCGGCGATCTCAATCCAGCTGTCGCCGGTGGTACGCAACAGCAGGCCACTGTTGCCACTGCGCGGCAGCGGAGTGAGCGAAGCCACTACCGTGGCAGCTCCGCTGCGGGACGTGCCATCAGTGATGGCGCTCTGTCCGGCGGTGGCGGAACCGTCAGCCGGCACTTCCAGATCGAGCGCGGCCGTGCGCTGAGGCGACAACTCCTCCGTGTCCCACTGCGTCGCAACCCAGACCGGAACCGCAATTGCTGCGGTCAAGACCACGTAAACCGCTCGTCTGGACAGGCTTTCGAGGACTCTCTGGTAGCGGGGGGTATGACTGCGGGTGACCAGCTCCACCGGCTGCACGCGCTCGAGTCCGCCCTGCTCGAGGAAGGGAGCAACATCCACTTGCAGGAACCGGGCGTAGCTGCGCAGCTGGCCGCGTACGAAAACGGATGCCCCGAGGCTGGACCAGTCTTCCTGCTCCAGCGCGCGCAACACCCGCACTGGCATCTTCACTTCGGCGGCCGCGTCCTGGAGACTCGTTCCTGCCCGCTCGCGGGCCTCAAGCAGGCGTTGCCCACAACCGCCCCGTCCGGACACAGGCGCCGCTGCTTCATCGAATGTTTGCTTGTCACTCATGGCCTTGCTTGTTCCCCCGATCTGGCGGTTACGTCGTTCGGGAAATCGGACTGCAACCGCTGCAAGTATCGACTGGCGGCTTTCCTGTCGCCAAGTCTTTCCTCTATTCGAGCCGCCAGTTGTAACACGCCGGCGGTGGCGGGCGCAGCGGCCAATCTACGTTCGGAAAATGCCCTCGCTTCGAAAAAACGATCCTGGCGGAACTCACTCTCGGCCATCGATGCCAGCGCGAAGGGATTGGAGGGATCGATTTCCAGCGCGGTGCGCAGGTCGCGTTGCGCGCGGGCGTATTGCCCCGTCTTGAGCGCGCACCCGCCAGCGTTGGCCAGTGCAGACTCCGGTGATGCATAGCCCCGCGCAGCCACTGCACGGTCGAACCAGACCAGCGATTCCGACGCGAGTCCATTGTTGCAAAGCCAAGCGCCATAGTTGTTGAGCGCTGCACCCTGGCTCGGCGCCAGCTCGGCCGCACGCCTGTAGTGCGCCCCGGCAATGGCTTGATTGCCACGTCGATCGTTGACCACAGCCAGCACCGTGTGGGCGTCGGCTGACCCTGGATCGGCCTTGAGCGCTTCCTTTGCGTCGGCCTCGGCAGCCACCATGTCGCCTCCCTGGAGCCGCTGGGTTGCACGCGCAAGACGGTCCCGGGCCGCAAGCCGCTGCTTGACCGCCGGGCTATCTCTGACGTCATAAGTTCGTGCGGTTTCCTGCGGTCCCTTGCGCTTGCCGCTGGGCTTGACGAACGTCACGCGGGAGCAACTGGTCACCAGAAATGCCATCCCCGCTATCAGGATCAGTACGTTACGCAGCTGCATCGTCCAGGCCCTGCGACTGGAGGTGCAGGCGGAATTCGGCCTGGCGCCGAGTCCGGTCCACCACCTGCCCCTTGAGCTGGCCACAAGCGGCATCGATGTCGTCGCCACGGGTGCGACGCACCATCGTCAGCACCTGGTTGTCGAGCAGGATCTTCTGGAAGGCCCGGATATCGGACTCGGTGCTGCGTTCGTAGCGTGTGCCGGGGAACGGATTGAACGGAATCAGGTTCACCTTGCCCGCGTCCCGTGATTGCGCCGTGTTGTCGAACTGGCGCATCAGCTTTGCAAGCTCACGTGCGTGTTCGGGCTGATCGTTGATGCCCCGCATCATGGTGTATTCAAAGGTGATCGAATCGCGCTTGGCGCTGGCCCCGAGGTAGCGCGCGCAGGCCGCCATGAGCTCGGCGATCGGGTATTTCTTGTTGAGCGGGACCAGTTCGGTGCGCAACTCGTCGTTCGCCGCATGCAGCGAAACCGCAAGCGCCACATCGCTTTCGACCGACAGGCGGTCGATCATCGGCACCATGCCGGCGGTGGACACGGTGACGCGCTTGCTTGCCAGGCCGTAGCCAAGGTCATCGCGCATGACGCTCATTGCGCGCACCACGTTGTCGAAGTTCATGAGCGGCTCGCCCATGCCCATCATCACCACGTTGGTCAGCTTGCGCTGCAGATGCGGCACATTGCCGAGGTGCCGGGCCGCCACCCAGACCTGGCCGATGATCTCGGCTGTCGAGAGGTTGCGGTTGAATCCCTGTGTCGCGGTCGAGCAGAACTGGCAGTTGAGCGCGCAACCCACCTGCGATGAGACGCACAGGGTGCCCCGACCCTTGTCGGGGATGAACACCGCTTCGATGGCGTTGCGGCCATCCATGCCCAGCAGCCATTTGTGCGTGCCATCGACCGACGGCTTCTCCAACTGCACCTGCGGAACCACTACCTCGGCAGCCTCCTCGAGCTTGGCTCGCAGGACCTTGCCGAGGTCGGTCATCGCCTCAAAATCGGTCACGTGGCGATGATGTATCCACTTCATCACCTGATGCGCGCGGTAGCGCTTCTCACCGAGTTTCTCGGCAAAGAACTCCTCCAGGCCCTCGCGATCGAGGTCCAGCAGGTTCTGCTTGCGGGCACCAGGCTGCTGCATTCAGCTCAACGCGAAAACACTTCAGTGGCGGCGAAGAAATAGGCGATTTCCTGCGCGGCCGTTTCCGGCGCGTCGGAACCATGCACCGCGTTGGCATCGATCGACTCGGCGAAGTCCGCACGGATGGTGCCTGCTGCCGCATCCTTGGGATTGGTGGCGCCCATCAGGTCTCGATTGGTTGCAATGGCGTTCTCGCCTTCCAGCACCTGGATGAACACCGGGCCCGAGGACATGAACTCGACCAGCGCGCCGAAGAACGGCCGCTCGCTATGCACCGCGTAGAAGCCTTCCGCCTCGCGCCGCGAGAGATGCTTGATCTTGGCCGCGACGATCCGCAGGCCGGCTCCTTCGAAACGCGAGCAGATCTGGCCGATCGCATTCTTGGCGACGGCGTCGGGCTTGATGATGGACAGGGTGCGCTCCAGCGCCATGGTTCGGTCTCCGTTGCTGGCCTCATGGCCGATGGTTCAAGATTGAAAACCCGCGTTCAAACGCGGGCTTAGGCTTTAATTTGGACCGCGATTCTAGCGCAAACACAGCCTTTTTTACAGCCCGGCTGCCCGTCCTGCTGCGCTGCAGCATGACAATCAGTCCCGTGTCAGCGAATATCAAACAATCGTTTGATTCGAGCATCCGATGGCCACAAGCACCCACTTCTCAACCAAGGACCGCATCCTCGGCGCCGCCGAAGAGCTGTTCGCCCAGCAAGGATTTGCCGGCACTTCGCTGCGCCAGGTCACCACACGAGCCGACGTCAATATCGCGGCCGTCAACTACCACTTCGGATCCAAGGAAAACCTCGTCAACGAGGTGTTCCGACGCCGTATGGACGACATGAGCGCGCTGCGCATGGACCAGCTGAAGCGGGCCGTCGAGCAGCACCCCGGGCAGCTCGAGCCGGTGCTTGCCGCCTTCGTCGAGCCCGCCCTGGCCATGTCGCAGGACCGCCACGGTGGTGGCGCGTTCGTTCGTGTCGTGGCCCGCGCCTATGCCGAGAAGAACGACAGCCTGCGCAAATTCCTGTCCGATCACTATGGCCACGTCCTGCGCGAGTTTGGCAAGGCCATCCTCACCTGTGTGCCCGGCTTGTCGAAGGAGGAGCTCTACTGGCGCCTGGATTTTCTTGCCGGCGCACTGACATACGCAATGGCAGACTTCGGGCTGATCAAGCGCCCTGCCGATGTCACTGAAGCCGCGCACCGTGACCATGCGGCCAAGGAACTCATTCGATTCGCCGAAGCCGGCATCCGAGCCGGTCAGTAGCCTATTCTATTCAAAGGGTTGTGAGATATGTCTAATAAACTACTTGTTCGTCGCGCAGCCGTGCTGGGAGCAGGTGTCATGGGCGCGCAGATTGCGGCCCACCTCACCAATGCGGGTGTGGACACGGTCCTGTTCGACCTGCCCGCGAAAGAGGGAGACACCGACGGCGTGGTGCTGAAGGCGATCGCCAACCTGGCCAAGCTCAGCCCTGCCCCACTCGCCAGCAAATCGCTCGCCAGCGCCATGACACCGGCCAATTATGAGGACGGGCTCGAGCACCTGCGTGGCTGCGACCTCATCATCGAGGCGATCGCCGAGCGACTGGACTGGAAGCAGGACCTCTACAAGAAGATTGCCCCTTACGTCGCCAAGGAGGCGGTCCTTGCCAGCAACACCTCTGGCCTGGGTATCAACGCCCTGTCCGATGTGTTGCCTGAAGAGCTCCGCCATCGGTTCTGCGGAGTCCACTTCTTCAATCCCCCCCGCTACATGCACCTGGCCGAACTGATCCCGACCAAGGTCACCGATCCGGCCGTACTGGAAGGCCTAGAAAGCTTCCTGGTGACGACTCTTGGCAAGGGCGTGGTCTACGCCAAGGACACGCCCAACTTCATCGGCAACCGCATCGGCGTGTTCTCGATCCTGGCCAGCATCCACCATACGCAGGAGATCGGCCTTGGCTTCGACGAGGTGGACGCGATCAGCGGCCCGCTCATCGGCCGCCCCAAGTCCGCCACCTACCGCACCTCGGACGTAGTCGGCCTGGACACCATGGCCCATGTGATCAAGACGATGGGGGATACGCTTCCCGACGACCCTTGGCACAAGTATTTCAGCGCGCCCAAATGGCTGCACGCGCTTGTGGAAAAAGGCGCGCTCGGCCAGAAGACGGGGGCCGGCATATTCCGCAAGGCCGGCAAGGACATCATGGTCCTGGATCTCAAGTCGCAGGACTACCGCCCGGCCACCGGCGCGGCCGCGCCAGAGGTGGTGGAGATACTGAAGCTCAAGGATCCGGGCGAGAAGTTCGCACGCCTGCGCGCCAGCGACCATCCGCAGGCCAGGTTCCTGTGGGCGACCTTCCGCGACCTGTTCCACTACAGCGCCTATCACCTCGAGGACATCGCCGAGACGGCTCGCGATGTCGACCTGGCGATCCGCTGGGGCTATGGCTGGTCGCTGGGGCCGTTCGAGACCTGGCAGGCCGCAGGCTGGAAGCAGACTGCCCAGTGGATCTCGGAGGACATCGTGGCCGGCAAGGCCATGAGCGATGCGCCGCTGCCCAACTGGGTTTTCGATGGCCGCGAGGGCGTGCACGCCGCCGAAGGCAGCTACAGCCCTTCGAAGGATGCAAAGCTGCCCCGCTCTTCACTGCCGGTCTACCAGCGCCAGCGTTTCCCTGACCCTTTGCTGGGTGAGCAATTTGCGGCCGGTGAGACTGTCTTCAAGAATGACGGTGTACACATGTGGACCGACGGCGACGGCATCGCCGTGGTCAGCTTCAAGACCAAGATGAACACCGTGAACGACCACGTGCTGGACGGGTTGCAGGAGACTGTCGCGCGCGCGGAGCGCGACTTCCAGGGCCTGGTGATCTGGCAGGACAAGGAGCAGTTCTCGGCCGGTGCCGATCTGTCCGGCGCCATGGGGTTGCTCCAGACCGGCGACGTGGCCGGGTTCGAGGCGATGGTCGCCAACTTCCAGGCCACCAGCCAGTGCATCAAGTACTCGCTGGTGCCGGTGGTGTCGGCGGTGCGCGGCCTCGCCCTGGGCGGTGGTTGCGAGTTCCAGATGCATAGCGCCCGCACCGTGGCCGGGCTCGAAAGCTACGTGGGACTGGTCGAGGCCGGCGTAGGCCTGCTTCCGGCCGGCGGCGGCCTCAAGGAGATTGCCGTGCGTGCGTCGGATGCCGCCGGCCCCGGCGGCGATGTCTTCGCCGAGCTGAAGAAGACGTTCGAAACCGTCGCCATGGCCAAGGTGTCGACTTCGGCGGTCGAAGCACAGGAGCTCGGTTTGATGCGTTCTACCGACACGCTGGTATTCAACGCGCACGAACTGCTGCACGTTGCCAAGGCACAGGCACGTGCGCTGTCGGAAAGCGGCTATCGACCGCCGCTGCCGGCCCGTCGCATCGCCGTGGCCGGGGACGTGGGCATCGCCACTTTCAAGATGATGCTGGTGAACATGCTCGAGGGTCGCTTCATCAGCGAATACGACTACGAGATCGCCGTGCGCATCGCTACGGTCCTGTGCGGCGGCGAAGTCGATCGAGGCTCGCTGGTTGACGAAGATTGGCTGCTGCGGCTGGAGCGGAAGCACTTCGTGGAGCTGGCACAGCAGGAGAAGACCCAGGCGCGCATCGGCCACATGCTGAAGACCGGCAAGCCGCTCAGGAACTGATGATGGAACGCGAGTTCGCGGGGGCTGGAATGGCGTTGCCACTACGGCGACGCGAGCCGCTCCTCCCCCCGAAGTTTCATCGAATCGTGCGAGACGTGACGCCAGCCAGGCAGTCACGTTTCGCAGCTACCGCACCCCGATTTCCGAGACCAAAATCATGAGCAAGCAGATCCAGGAAGCCTACATCGTCGCCGCCACGCGCACGCCCGTTGGAAAAGCGCCCAAGGGCGTCTTCCGCAACACGCGCCCCGACGACATGCTGGCCCACGTGCTGAGGGCTGTGGTCGCGCAGGCGCCCGGTATCGAGGTGAGCCGCATCGACGACGCCATCATCGGCTGCGCCATGCCCGAGGGCGAGCAAGGCATGAACGTGGCTCGCATCGGGGTGTTGCTGGCGGGCCTGCCCAACACCATCGCGGCACAGACGATCAACCGTTTCTGCTCCTCCGGACTGCAGGCCGTTGCGCTTGCCGCCGACCAGATCCGCCTCGGCAACGCCGACCTGATGCTCGCAGGCGGCACCGAGTCGATGTCCATGGTGCCGATGATGGGCAACAAGATCGCCATGGCGCCCGGTGTGTTCGACAACGACCATGTGGCGATCGCCTACGGAATGGGTATCACCGCCGAGAAGGTCGCCGAGGAATGGAAGGTGTCGCGCGAGGACCAGGACGCCTTTGCGCTCGCCTCGCACCAGAAGGCGACTGCCGCGATAGCTTCTGGCGCCTTCAAGCAGGAGATCACCCCTTACGAGGTGATGTCGCACGTACCCGATCTCACCAGCAACACCGTACTGCTGCGCAGGAAACTGGTCGAGAACGACGAAGGTCCACGCCCGGACTCTTCGGCAGAAGGCCTGGCCAGGCTGCGGCCGGTGTTCCGCAACGGCCAGTTTGGTGGCACCGTGACTGCGGGCAATTCGTCTCAGATGAGCGACGGCGCGGGCGCCGTGCTGCTGGCCTCGGAGCAGGCGGTCAAGGACTACGGGCTGACTCCACTGGCGAGATTCGTGAGCTTTTCCGTCGCCGGCGTGCGTCCCGAAGTGATGGGTATCGGTCCGATCGAAGCCATTCCCAAGGCGTTGAAGCAAGCCGGCATCACCCAGGACCAGCTTGACTGGATCGAACTCAACGAAGCGTTCGCTGCGCAGGCGCTGGCGGTGATCAGGGACACGGGACTGGATCCCGGCAAAGTGAATCCGCTGGGCGGAGCCATTGCCCTGGGCCATCCCCTGGGTGCCACCGGTGCGGTTCGAACCGCGACCATCGTCCACGGCATGCGCAGGGAGCAGCATAAATATGGAATGGTCACGATGTGCATCGGCACCGGCATGGGCGCTGCGGGAATATTCGAGGCACTTTGAGCACGACGTTCGCATGAC
>JBDNHW010000064.1:0-3987 GCA_041688625.1 Pseudoxanthomonas sp. | reverse complement strand
GATGCCGATGAGGTCGCCATCATCGCGCCCGCGGCCTGCGGGCGACATGGGGCGGGGCCCACCCTAAGCCATCCACTCTTCGCGCGGCACGTCCGGCAGCAGGCGTTCCAGCGGCGTTCCACCGGCCTGCACCGCCAGTCGCTGGGCGTCGGTCAGGGTGAGGTCAACCTCCAGGTGCCAGCCGGCCTCGTCATGGGTCTCGCCGACGATGGCGCCCAGTTCGTGCAGGCGCGAGCGCAGCCTGGCCGAATGCGGCGGCAGGTCGAGGATGCCGTGCACGCGCGCCAGCCCGAGTCGCTGTCCCAGTGCGGCCTGCAGCAGGTCCACCCCGACGCCATCGCGGGCCGAGAGCCACACGCGCTCGCGCGCCTCGTTGGGCTGGTCGTGGCGCGGCTGCGCGCCCTCGATGCTGTCGATCTTGTTGTAGACCAGCACCTGCGGGATGTCGCCGGCGCCGATCTCGGCCAGGACTGCGTCCACCTGGGCGATACGGCCCTCGCGCAGCGGGTCGGCCGCGTCGATCACGTGCAGCAGCAGATCGGCATCACGCGCCTCGGCCAGGGTCGAGCGGAATGCCGCCACCAGCTCATGCGGCAGGTCGCGGACGAAGCCGACCGTATCGGCCAAGACGACGTCGCCACCGGGCAAGGTGACCCGGCGCACCGTCGGATCCAGGGTCGCGAACAGCTGGTCGGCCGCATAGGCATCGGCGCCGGTCAGCGCGTTGAACAGGGTCGACTTGCCGGCGTTGGTGTAGCCCACCAGGGCCACGCGGGGCAGCTCGCTGCGCAGTCGGGCACGGCGCATCTGGGTCTGCTGGACTTCCACCTTCTCCAGCCGCTTCTGCAGCTGGTCCACGCGCTTCTGCAGCAGGCGCCGGTCGGTTTCGAGCTGGGTTTCACCCGGACCGCGCAAGCCGATCGAACCGCCACGCTGGCGTTCCAGGTGGGTCCAGCCGCGCACCAGGCGCGTGGCCATGTGCTGCAACTGGGCCAGTTCGACCTGCAGCTTGCCTTCGAAACTGCGCGCGCGCTGGGCGAAGATGTCCAGGATCAGCCCGGTGCGATCGAGCACGCGGCGTTCGAGGAACTTTTCGAGGTTGCGCTCCTGGCCCGGGGTCAACGCGTGGTTGACCAGGATCAGGTCGGCACCGGTGGCCTCGGCCGCAGCCTTGACCTCGTCCAGCTTGCCGCTGCCGATGAAGGTGGACGGATTGGGTCGGCCGATGCGCGCAGTCAGGACTGCGGCAATGCTGGCCCCGGCCGAGCGCGCCAGGTCGGCAAACTCTTCCTGGGAACCGTCATCGAGAGAAGTGCCGCCAGCGCCGGACCGCGTGGGCTGGATGAGGAGGGCGTGCTCGCCCTTGCGTGATCGTTCGAACATGGGCCAATAGTGGGGGCACGGCGGAGGAATTCAAATCCTGCGCGACCCACGCCTGGGTGGCGTGAGCGGAAACTCGCCCGCCACCATCCCGAACCGGCTATTCGGTCTCGTCGCCGCCGTGCTCGTCGCCGTCGCCCTCGCCGTCGCCACCCTCGCCGTTCTGCACGTAGCCGCCGCCCGGCCCGACACGGACGTTGCGCGAAGGCACGACAGTGGAAATCGCGTGCTTGTAGACCATCTGGCTGACGGTACTGCGCAGCAGCACGACGAACTGGTCGAACGACTCGATCGTGCCCTGCAGCTTGATGCCGTTGACCAGGTAGACCGAAACCGGCACGCGCTCACGACGCAGCGCATTCAGGAAAGGATCCTGCAAGGATTGCCCCTTGGACATTGATGACTCCCGCCTATCTCTAGGTATTGTTCTTATCGTTATCGGGGTGGCGCCCAGTTCCCCTGCCGCGGCCCGTACCACCGGATACTACACAACAACGGCGCCGCCGCCAGCTACCGGGTTCGCAGTTCATGTGGCAGGAACAGGCGCAGCGCCGCTTCCAGCGCGTGGCGGGCGGTGGCCGGATCGAACCAGCGCAGGTCCGGCTGCCCGCGCAGCCAGGTCAGCTGGCGCTTGGCCAGCTGGCGCGTGGCGTGGATTGCGCGGCTACGGAATTCGCTCGCGGTGACGTCCCCTTCCAGATGTTCCCACGCCTGGCGATAGCCCACCGCCCTGACTGCCGGCAGATCCATCGGCGCTGCCACCGCCTGCAACTGTGGCAGCGCGCGCAGCCAGCGCACCTCGTCGAGGAAGCCCGCCTGGAGCATGGCGTCGAAGCGCAGCTCGATGCGTGCGTGCAGAACCGAACGATCCGCCGGCGCCAGCGCGAGCTTGAGCACGCGGAACGGCAGGCGCTCGCGCAGCGGCTGGCGCTGCCATTCGCTGATCGGCTTGCCGCTGAGGCGGTACACCTCAAGCGCGCGCTGGATGCGCTGCGGGTCGGTGGGCTTGATCTTGCGGGCCGCGGCGGCGTCGATGCTGGCGAGCTCGGCATGCATTGCCGCCCAGCCGCGCGATTCGGCCTCGGCCGCCAGCGCTGCTCGAAGTTGCGGGTCCGCCGGCGGCATCGGCGCCAGCCCGCGCAGCAGCGCCTGGAAATACAGGCCGGTGCCACCGGCCAGGATCGGGATGCGGCCGCGGTTGGCGATGGCGTCCATGGCCGACCGCGCATCCTGCGCGAACTCCGCGGCCGAGTACGTCTGCCACGGATTGCGAATATCCATCAGATGGTGCGGCACCAGCGCCTGCATCGCCGCGTCGGGCTTGGCCGCGCCGATGTCCAGGCCGCAGTACACCAGCGCCGAATCGACGCTGACGATCTCCCCGCCCAGCCGCTGCGCCCAGTCCATGGCCAGCGCGGTCTTGCCCGAGGCCGTGGGCCCCATCAACGCGATGGCTAGTGGACGGGCGTCAGCGCTCATGCCGTCACGTCCGCGCTGTCAGTGACCCTGCTCGCGCAGGATCTGGCAAACCTGCCGGTGCGTGGTCTGCATCCGCGCCGTCGGCGCGCCGGTGAGCAGGCTCACCACGACGATGACCGCGGTGGCCGCCAGCATCCCCGGCACCATCGCGTACAGGCCGCTGGCGTCGTACTGCTTCCACACGATGGCCGTGGCTGCACCGGCCACCATGCCGGCCAGCGCGCCGTGACGGTTCATGCGCTTCCGCCCATCAGCAGCCAGCCGCTCGTGTCGGACGCACCGGCAGACAGCGCCGTGGCGACGCTGCCCAGCGAGCGCCCGCCCAGGATGTACTCGTCGAAGTTCCTGCTGGACCGCCAGGCCCGGAATCCGATGCCGACCATCAACAGCAGGCAGCCGGAAAGGTAACCAGCAGCGGCATGTTTGCAGCCATGGATATCCCCACAAAATGTGCGCGAAGGCTAACAGACGAGCGAAATTGGCGCAGATTCGCTCGTCTGGCGGAGTGCTGGATGCCGTGGAACCGGATGATGTAGAAACCGGGAAACGTTCCAGCGCCTACGGTGTTGCAACCCGCTTTCGGCCGCCGCGCGCGCAGTGTTGCTCAGCCGCAGACTCCGCTCGTTTTCTCAGGCCCGGCGTAGATGGCGCGATGCCATGAACACGGGGCAATGAGCGCCTTCGGGCTTGATGGCGTGGCAACAAGGAGCAACAGCACTCGCTGGATCGGCACAGCTCCACCCCGCAATGCCACGATCTCGAATTCTGAGCCCGAGTCACCGGGTGTACGCTTCACCCATGCCTCTCTGGAAACGCCTCGGGTTCCTGATCGTGTTCGTGGTGCCGGCGCTGATGCCGGCCTCGGCGTGGCTTGGGCGCGCCACCGGACATGCCGACGCCATGGCCTGGTTTCCGCTGTTCTTCCTGTTCGTGCTGCTGCCTCTGTGCGACTACGCCCTGGGGCACGACCCTACGAATCCGGAGCCGGGCGAGCGGGCGCCGCTTGACGGCGATACCTGGTTCCGCGCCATGACCCTGGCGGCGCTGCCGGTGCAGCTGGGCGTGCTGGCCTGGTCGATGTGGCATTTCGTGCATAGCGGCTTCGGCTTTGGCGGCACGCTCGGCTGG
>JBDNHW010000063.1:0-12530 GCA_041688625.1 Pseudoxanthomonas sp. | reverse complement strand
TGGCGGAGAGGGTGGGATTCGAACCCACGGTAGGCTCACACCTACGCCTGATTTCGAGTCAGGTACATTCGACCACTCTGCCACCTCTCCGGTTGCTTACCCACGGGCTGGCAGCAGTCCCGGGGGCGAGAATGATACGGGCCGCCGCCCGCCGCGACAAGCCGGACGGGAGAAGCCTTCGCGCTGGATGAACCGCATGCTCGTGACACTGCCCTCTCAGTTGCCGCCTGTCCGCTGACACGCGATCATTGCGTTGATACCGGCAGGGCTAGTCGGAACAAGGCACCAGTCATTGCAGGGTCACATGATCGAATTCGGACACCTGACCCACGTGGGTCTGCGGCGCGACTTAAACGAGGACACCTACTACGGCGACAGCGAGCTGGGATTATGGCTCGTGGCTGACGGGATGGGCGGCCACGCCTGCGGGGAAGTCGCCAGCGCCCTGGCCCGCGAGACTATCGTCCGCGAGATCCGCGACGGCACACCACTGGCGCAGGCGATCCGCATCGCCGACGAAGAGATCATCCGCACCTCCAGGCGCCGCAACGACACCCTGCCCATGGGAACCACGGTGGTTGCCGTGCGCGTGCACGGCAACCGGTTTGAAGTCGCCTGGGTAGGCGACAGCCGCGCCTACCTGTGGCGCGACGGCAACCTGGCCCAGCTGAGCCAGGACCACAGTTACGTCCAGGAACTGATCGCGCAGGGTGCACTGACCACGGAGCAGGCCCGCTCGCATCCGCACCGCAACGTGGTCACCCAGGCCCTGGGCGTGACCGATCCCGAGCACCTCAACGTGGAGACCATGACCGGTGAACTGCGCCCCGGGATGCAGCTGTTGCTATGCAGCGACGGATTGACCGAAGAGGTCGACGACAGCGGCATCGCACGAACCCTGCGCCACGCTGACTGCAGCGCCCAGGAATGCGTAGACACGCTGGTGGCGGCCGCCCTGGACGGTGGCGGTTCGGATAACGTCACCGCGATCCTGGTGCGCTGCCACTAGGGCAGGACCCGCGGCTACGTCGCGGTTTGCAGGTCCCAGAGGCAGGGGCCGCCGGATCTCTTTCGCAGGACCGCCAGGCGCTCCTCGTGGGCGGCGAGTTCTTCGACCGCCGCCAGCACGCGCGGCCTCGGGGCCGCACCGGCCGCCACCGCGTAGGCAGGAAGCGCAGCCACTGCTCGCGCCGCTTCCCCGGCCTCTCCAAAGCCGATCTCGCTCTGGCCGGCCGTCAGGTTGAGATAGACCTCGCACAGCAACTGCGCGTCGAGCAGGGCCCCGTGCAGCTGCCGGTGCGCGTTGTCCACGCCCAAGCGCCTGCAAAGCGCGTCCAGCGAGTTGCGCTGACCTGGGAACCGCTGCCGCGCCATCGCCAGCGAATCTTCCACCTGCACCCGATCGCGCATGCGCCCGTAACCCTGGCCCAGCAGCGACAGCTCGTGATCCAGGAAGCCGATGTCGAAGGCGGCGTTGTGGATGATGAGCTCGGCACCATCGATGAAGGCCAGGAACTGGTCGGCGATATCGGCGAACAGCGGCTTGTCGGCCAGGAATTCCAGGTTCAGCCCGGTCACTTCCGCGGCGCCCTGCTCGAACTCGCGCTGCGGGTTGATGTATTGCTGATAGGTGTTGCCGGTAGGGCGGCGCTCGAGCAGCTCCACGCAGCCGATCTCGACCACGCGGTTGCCCTTCTTCCACTCCAGCCCGGTGGTTTCAGTGTCCAGGATGATCTGTCGCATGGGCAAAGGTTACCCGTTCCCCTGCGAGGCATACAGCCGCAGATGCTTCTCGCCAGGCGTCAGCTGCAGCATCGATTCGAATTCAAAGCCGAGCTTGAGCAGCAGCGCGATCGACGCGGCGTTGTCCGGATCGGTGATCGCAAGGATCCGGTCGATCCGCAGCGATTCCCGCGCACCGGCCAGGACCGCCGCCGCGGCTTCGGCCGCGTAGCCGTGCCCACAGTACGCAGGCATCAGCGCGTAACCCAGATCGGGCTCGGGCAGTGAATCGCGCTTCACCAGGCCGCACACGCCGACGCTTTGGCCCGTGGCAGCCAGCTCGACCATGTTCATGCCAAAACCGTGCCGCTGGTAGCTCTGGAGGGGTCCCATCGCGATGTAGTCGCGCGCCGCCTCGAGAGTGCGCACACCGCGATCACCGATGTGGCGCAGGAACGACGGCTCGTTCAACAACTGCAGCATGAAGCCAGGCTCGTCGGCGCGCATGCCGTCGAAGCGCCGCAGGAGGATGCGCGGGGTACGGATGGCAAGCGGAGTCATGCGGCCGGAACGGCGCTGCGTATGCGGATGGCTTCGTCGCGCGCCAGCACGTCCACGCGTTCGTTGTCAGGGTCTCCAGAATGGCCCTTGACCCAGCGCCAGTCGACGCTGTGCCGCTGGTGCGCGGCATGCAGCCTTTCCCACAGGTCCCTGTTCTTGACCGCGCCACCGCCGGAGGTCTTCCAGTTTCGCCTCACCCAGCTGGGCATCCACTCGGTGATGCCCTGACGGACGTACTGGGAATCGGTGTGCAGGGTGACGTTACAGGGCTCGCTGAGCGTCTCAAGGGCCGCGATGGCGGCCATCAGCTCCATCCGGTTGTTGGTCGTAAGCGGCTCTGCGCCGGCGATCTCGCGCTCGCGCCCCTGGTAACGCAGCAGCGCCGCCCAGCCGCCGGGCCCCGGGTTGCCCAGGCAGGCGCCGTCGGTGTGGATGCTCACTTGCTTCATGCCGCGTTCTTCCAGGTCATGCGGGCGCGGCGCCGGCCTGCCACTTGGCCTTGGCGCGCGAAGCCGGCAGCGGGGCCGTCGTTCGTTTCTCGACCTGCAGCAGGCACACCGCACGCAGGCGATCCGACGCGCCGGGACCTTCGACCCCTCGCCACACCGGCCCCAGGTAACTGACCCCCGTCGCGCACGGTTTCAGGGCGAAGTTGGCCAGCCGCTGCTGCCAGCCATAGGCACTAAGGGACCGGAGTCCGCTGAAGGCCCAGCGGGCACGGTACGGACTCCAGGGATTGAGGGTGAACAGGAACAACCGGCCGCCCGGCTCCAGCACGCGCGCGCACTCGTCCAGCAGTCCATCCAGCGGCTCGTCCAGCGCGTGCTGGACGATGATGTTCCCGATGCTTTCGGAGGCCAGCGGCAGCGGCAGCGTGCAGCGAACGCTGCCGCAAAGCTCCGCGCCCTGTCGATGCAGGCGCAGGCTCCGCGGCGGTGGCTGCAGGGACTCCGACTCCGCAGCGGCCGGTGCCAACCATAGCCATGGCTGCTGTGCCGGGCGAGCCACCAGCGCGCCGCTGATCGCGCGCTCCTCGGCCTGCAGCAACATGCTCCCGCGGGCGCTGCTGAACCAATCCAGGGGCTCGGGTTGACGGTTGTTCTGGAAGGCAGGCATGTTCGGCAATTGTAGAGGACCCTCCTCCACCGCGGACCCCCCGATGCGCCTGACTCCGCTGCCTGCATTCCAAGACAACTACATCTGGGTCCTGGTCGACGGGCGCGGCGGCGCGCTGGTGGTCGATCCTGGCGAGGCTGGGCCGGTGCTGGAGGCGTCAGCAGCCGGACTGGAACCCACTGCGGTGCTGCTGACCCACCATCACGCCGATCATTGCGGCGGTGTGGCTGCACTGCTCGAACGCTGGCCCAGGCTGGAGGTGTACGCCCCGGAGGACTCCCGGATCACCACGGCCACCCAGCGGGTAGGGCAAGACTCGTTGGTGCCGTTCGGCGACATCCGATTCCAGGTGCACGCCGTGCCAGGCCACACCTCGAGCCATGTGGCTTTCCACGGGGGCGGGCACCTGTTCTGCGGCGACACGCTGTTCAGCCTGGGCTGCGGGCGCCTCTTTGAAGGCACGCCGGCGCAGATGCTCGACTCCCTGGACCGGCTTGGAGCACTGCCTCCGGACACGGCCGTCTGCTGCGGCCACGAGTACACTCTGGCCAACGCCGCCTTCGCCCAGGCCGTGGACCCCGCCAACGACGCACTGCGTCGACGTACCGAGGAAGCCAGGACCATGCGTAGCGCCGGCCGACCCACATTGCCCTCCACGCTGGCGCTGGAGCTGGCCACCAACCCGTTCCTGCGTGTCCGCAATGCCACCGTTCGCGCCGTGATCGACGAGCGAATGGGGCGCAAGCGCACCGACGACGTGGAAGCATTCGCCGAGCTGCGGCGCTGGAAGGACGGTTTCAGCGCATGAGGTGCCTGGCGGGATTTGCGGGAGTCATGCTGTGCGCGCTGTCCTGCGCGACACCTCTCAAGGCCAGCGACGCGGTGGCGCTGACGGCCAGGCTTCCCTCGCCAATGGTGGCCCCGCTGCTGGATCCAGCATCGCTGCCCGCCCCCCGTCTGGTCAGTGGACTCGACATCTATCAACGCTTCGGCGACGGCCTGGCAGACCCCCAGTGCGCCAGCGGCAAGCGCTGGCAGCAGCACTTCATGAACGCCCCGGCCCGGCTGGCCAGGAGCGATGACGATCTCCTTCCGCTTTTCGGCTACGTCGTGGAAGCCCTGCGCGAGGCGCAACTGCCAACCGAATACGCCTTGATCCCGTTCGTCGAAAGTGGCTACAAGCCCGACGCCCGCAGCGCCAGCGGTCCCGCCGGGCTGTGGCAGTTCATCGGCACCACGGCGCGCAACCACGGGATCGAAATCGGCGGCGGCTACGACGGCCGTCTTTCTCCAGTGGATTCCACGCGGGCGGCGGTGCAGTACCTCAAGAAGCTGCACGGAATGTTCGGCGGGGACTGGAGGCTGGCCGTCATGGGCTACAACGCGGGCGAGTACCGCATCCTGCAGTCGATGCGAAAGGCCGGAATGAACGCGCAGAATGCGCAGCCGGCAAAACTGCCGGGGCTGTCGCGCATCACCTATGCCTATGTCGAAAAGCTGCACGCGCTGGCATGCCTGCTGCAACAGGCGCCTGAGCGCGAACGGTGGCTGGACCAGATCGATCGTGCGGTTCCAGTGCTGGCAGCACAGGGCCTTCCCTCGGGTGTTCGCAGCCTGGATGCCTGGGCCACGACGCAAGGTCACGATCCGGCACTCCTCAGGCGGCTGAACCCGGCACTGGCCTCCGGGATCATCCGGCGCGGCGGCAAGCCGATGCGGGTGCTGGCCCCGCTGAGCGGCCTTTCTTCAGTCGCGCAGACCGGGTTGGCCATCCGCACTGCGCCCGCCGTGTCGCTGCGCGCGGATGATCCGGTCGACAGCGCGTCGACGCCTCCGCGGTTCCACACGGTCCGCCGTGGCGAATCAGCCTGGACCATCGCGCGACGCCACGGGCTCACCTCCGAGCAACTGCTGACCCGCAACCAGCTTACTGGCAGCAGCGTCCTGCAGCCGGGCATGGTGCTGCGGCTGCTGGAAACCGCCGACTAACCAGCACCTCGGCCACCTTCGGCCGCGCTGGGGAAAGGTGGCAAAATGGCGGCCGGATCAATCAGAAAAGGGTGTCCATGGGTTTCCTGCAAGGCAAGCGCGCACTGATCACCGGCATCGCGAGCGATCGCTCCATCGCATCGGGAATTGCCGAGGCCATGCATCGTGAAGGCGCGGAGCTGGCGTTCACCTATCAGAACGACCGACTCAAATCCCGGGTGGAGAAGGCCGCGGCCGAGTTCGGCAGCGATATCGTGCTGCCGCTGGACGTGACCGACGATGCGCAGATCGCAAGCTGCTTCGAAGCACTCGCCCAGCGCTGGGACGGATTCGACATCCTCGTTCACGCCATCGCATTCGCTCCGCGCGAAGCAATCACCGGCGGCTTCCTTGATGGCCTGACACGTGAAAACTTCGCCCTTGCCCACGACATCTCGGCCTATTCTCTCGCGGCCCTGGCCAAGACGGCACGACCTGCAATGCAGGGACGCCAGGGCGCGGTCCTGACCCTGAGCTACCTGGGTGCAGAACGCGCGCTGCAGAACTACAACGTCATGGGCGTGGCCAAGGCCAGCCTGGAGGCCAGCGTGCGCTACCTGGCGCTCAACCTGGGGCCGGAGGGCATCCGCGTCAACGCGATTTCGGCCGGACCGATCAAGACGTTGGCCGCCGCTGGCATCGGCGGGTTCCGCAGCATCCTCGGCCACGTCGAGGCCTATGCGCCGCTGCGGCGCACGGTGAGCATCGAGGATGTCGGCAACGTAGGCGCGTTCCTCTGCTCGGATCTTGCATCAGGCATTACCGGAGAGATCACCTATGTCGATGCCGGCTACAACATCCTTGGGATGACCGGCATCGGGGATTGATTGTCGAAGTTGGACGTTCGCATGAAAAAGCCCTGCGATGCCGGGCTTTTTCTGGAACGGGGGTGCGCAGCCGCACCTACTGCAAACGATCCTCCTGCAGCGTGATCCGGTACCTTTTCCGCAGCGCCTCCACGAACGATTCGACCGCGCTGCGCCCGCGCATCTGGGTGACCTGCTGCTGCAACTGTTCGCGCTGTTCGGGCTGCAGGGTGGCAAGACTGCCTTCGTTGACCCTGGTCACCGCGAACACGGCATAGCCACCGCCTGCCATGGGTGCCTTGCCGGACGAGATCATGCCTTCGGCCGGACGCTCGGTGGCGAAGATGGCCTGGTTGATCTCCGGAGAAGGCGCCGGCGCACCGCGCGGGACGCCGGGCAGTTCACTGCTCTGCAAGTCCTGCGCCTCGGCGATTTCCTGCAGGCTCTCGCCCTTCCCTACCCGCGCCATCAGCGCGTCGGCAGCCGCTTCGGCCGCCTTGCCGGTCCGATCGTCGCGCACCGCCTGGATGACCTGGTCGCGCACCTGGACAAGAGGCTGCGCCTGGGCGGGCGTGTGCTCCAGGACCCGGATCATCACGCTGCGCTGCGGCCCCACCTCGATCGGGTCGCTTACCGTGCCGTCCTCGATCATGGCATCGGAAAACGCCCCCCGCAGCACCGCCGGGTTGCCGAGGATGCCCGGTGCGGTCACGCGGGAAAAAGGTCCCGCCTTCTGTACACGCAGCCCTGCGCTCTCGGCCGCAGAACCCAATGCGGTCGGGTTCTTCAGGACCTGGTTGACCAGGCTTCCGGCCAACTCGCTGTAGGACCGCTCCCGTTGCGACTCCACTTGCTCGGCAGCCAGTTCGTCGCGCACGTCTTCGAACAACTGCCCCTGCCCTCCCTTGACCTCGCGCAGCTTCAGCACGTGGTAGCCGAAATCCGTCTGGACGGGGCCGCGAACTTCGCCAGCTTCCATCGAGAACAGCGCATCCTCAAACGGCTTCACCATCGCCCCCTGCTCGACCCATCCAAGATCGCCACCGCTTCCGCTTGAGCCCGGGTCCTGCGAATTGGCCTTGGCCAGCGCTGCGAAATCCGCACCTGGCTTGCGCGCCTGCTCCGCCAGCCCGGCCACCTTTTTCTCCGCTGCGGCGCGCACTGCAGGCGCCGCGTCTTCGGGTACGGTGATCAATATGTGCGAAGCCAGACGCTGCTCGGCGGACATGAACCGCGATTTCTCCTGCTCATAGCGCTGACGAAGTGCCGTCTCGTCCACGGGCTCATCGCTCGCAGGCATGACGCTTCCATCGATGTCCACGAACTCCAGCGTCACCGTTTCCGACTGCTGGAAGTCCTGCAAATGGCTTTCGTACCAGGCCTTGACCTGCGCATCGCTCACCGGAGCGCCGTCAGCCTGGGGCGGTGGCAGCGCGACGATGGTCACGTCACGGGTCTCGCCGAGCAGCTTGATCAATCTTTCCAACTCGCTGGGTGTCACGAATTCCGACTCGCTCAGGCCCTGCGGGATCAGCGCCATCTGCATCCGCTCGCGCTGCTCCTGCTGGAACTCGGCCGGCGTCAAGACGGGCTGCTGCGAGGACAGCATCAGCGTGTAGCGCTCCGGGTCGAACTTGCCGTCGACCTGGAAGGCTGGCTCGTTCGCGATTTCCTCCCGCACCGCTGCGTCACTCACGCGGATATCGGCCCGCTTGGCGGCAAGCGCCAGCACCTTCTCGTCCACCAGCAACTGCAGTACCTGCATCTTGTTGTCCAGGCTTTCGAATGCACGCGGATCGAATGCTTCTCCAAGCGCCTCACGCTCGCTGCTGCGCGCAATTTCGAAGCGGGTGCGGAACTCCTCCAGCAAGACCACTTCCTGCTGCCAAAGCATCGACAGCGGCCACCACGATGGTGCCGACGACCACCATGCCGGCGGTGCTTCGATCGTGGCCACGGTCGTATCGGTGCTGCCGCTGCCGTACTCGTTCACCCCGACGAAGACGAACGGGATGATCAGCAAACCGAGGACGGCGGTGGCAATCCAGCCTGTGGTTTTGTCGCGCAGCTTCTGCAGCATCGGTAACGAACCTGGGTGTGATGTCGTAAGCCCGGCAGTCTAGCGCGACGTGGACCGGTGAGACAGGGTTTCGAGACGGCTGCCTGGGCCTCCCGACAGGGCGCGTTGCGGCAAATACCCGCCCAACGGGCAGCACAACTGGCGGCATGGGCAAGGAAAGCAAAAAGCCCGCATTTCTGCAGGCTTCCGGCTTCTTGGATTGGCGGAGTGGACGGGACTCGAACCCGCGACCTCCGGCGTGACAGGCCAGCATTCTAACCAACTGAACTACCACTCCGCTTTCTGGAACTCTCGTCGTACCACCCCAGGGTGGTGGGTGCTGAGGGTTTCGAACCCCCGACCCTCTCCGTGTAAAGGAGACGCTCTACCGCTGAGCTAAGCACCCCAGCGCTTTGGCCGGCGTCGAAACGTCGGCGGCAGCAGGCTAGTTTACGGCATCCTTCAGGGCCTTACCAGCCTTGAACGCGGGATTCTTCGACGCATTGATCTGGATGGTGGCGCCGGTCTTCGGGTTGCGGCCGCTGCGCGCCGCGCGCTCACGGACCTGGAAGGTGCCGAAGCCCACGACGGTGACGCTGTCGCCCGACTTCAATGCCTTGGTGACGGTAGAAATGACCGCGTCAACGGCACGGCCTGCATCGGCCTTGCTGAGATCGGCGGTTTCGGCGACTGCATCGATCAATTCGGTTTTGTTCATCTATTGACTCCCTGTGCGGTAACAACCGCGAAATGATGATCGAACTCCCTCGCTGGCTGCCAGGAGGCAAGGTCCGACCAGGTATGCCGTGAAGCGCGGCGTGAAATCAAGCGTCCCCGGGTGTGGCAGTTATACCAGCGGCCAAATACCGGCGCAAGGCGAAAACGTAGCAACGACGCGGGTTTCCCGAGTCCTCGCGCCGTTTCTCAAGGCACTTCAGTGCTTCACCTCAGGCTGGGTCGGTGCCTTTTCCCTATTGCGTACGGTCAGCTTCTTTCCGCCACCTGACGCGGCGGCTGGCGTGATCGGACGCTCGAGTGCCAGATCCAGCACCTCGTCGATCCAGCGCACCGGCACGATCTTCATGCCTTGGGTGACGTTGGCCGGAATGTCCGCCAGATCCTTGCGGTTTTCCTCCGGAATGATGACGGTGGTGATGCCGCCCCTTATCGCAGCCAGCAGCTTTTCCTTGAGGCCACCGATCGCCGAAACTCGACCACGCAGCGTGATTTCGCCGGTCATCGCGACATTGGCGCGCACCGGGTTCTTGGTGAGTGTGGAGACCAGTGCCGTGGCCATCGCAATGCCTGCGCTTGGCCCGTCCTTCGGCGTCGCGCCATCAGGCACATGCAGATGCACGTCCTGCTTTTGCAGGAAGTCGACGTCGATGCCGAGGCTTTCGGCGCGCGCCCGCACCACTGACAGCGCCGCCGATGCCGATTCCTTCATGACGTCGCCTAGCTGGCCCGTCAGGGTCATGCCACCCTTGCCCGGCACCAGCGTCACTTCGATCTGCAGCAGGTCGCCGCCGACCTCGGTCCACGCAAGGCCAGTGACCAGGCCGATCTCGTTCTGCTCTTCCGCACGACCGTAGTCGAACCTGCGCACGCCCTGGTACTTTTCCAGGTTCTTGGACGTCACGCTGATCGCGGCAATCTTCTTCTTGCCCGCGGCGCGCGGGCCGGCGAGCGCAATCTCCTTCACTACCTTGCGGCAGATCCTGGCGATCTCACGCTCCAGATTGCGCACGCCCGACTCACGCGTGTAATAGCGGACCAGGTCGCGGATAGCGCCTTCGGCGATCTTCAGCTCCTCCGGCTGCAAACCGTTGGCCTTGAGCTGCTTGGGCAGCAGGTAACGCTCGGCGATGTTGAGCTTCTCTTCCTCGGTGTAGCCCGGGATGCGGATGACCTCCATGCGATCCAGCAGCGGCCCGGGGATGTTCAGGGTGTTGGACGTCGCAACGAACATCACCTCGGACAAGTCCAGGTCGACCTCCAGGTAGTGATCGTTGAAGGTGTGGTTCTGCTCGGGGTCGAGCACTTCAAGTAGCGCCGACGAAGGATCACCGCGGAAGTCGGTCGACATCTTGTCGATCTCGTCGAGCAGGAACAGCGGGTTCTTGGTCCCGGTCTTGTTGATGTTCTGCACGATGCGGCCCGGCATCGAGCCGACATAGGTGCGCCGGTGTCCGCGGATCTCGGCCTCGTCGCGAACGCCGCCCAGCGACATCCGCACGAACTTGCGGTTGGTGGCCTTGGCGATGGACTGACCCAGCGAGGTCTTGCCCACGCCAGGAGGACCGACCAGGCACAGGATCGCGCCCTTCATCTTCTTCACGCGCGTCTGCACCGCCAGGTACTCGAGGATCCGCTCCTTCACCCGCTCCAGTCCGTAATGGTCGGCGTCGAGCACGTCCTGGGCCGCCTTCAGGTCGTTGCGGATCTTGCTCCGCTTCTTCCAGGGCACGCCCAGCAGCCATTCGAGGTAGTTGCGCACCACGGCCGCTTCGGCCGACATCGGTGACATCTGCTTGAGCTTGTTGAGCTCGTTCTTCGCCTTTGCCTGCACCGGCTTGGGCATGCCGGCCGCGGCGACCTTCCTCGCCAGCTCCTCGAGCTCGTTGGGAGCATCATCCAGCTCACCCAGTTCCTTCTGGATGGCCTTCATCTGCTCGTTGAGGTAGTACTCGCGCTGGCTCTTCTCCATCTGCGACTTGACCCGCCCGCGGATGCGCTTTTCCAGCTGCTGCACGTCGATCTCGCCGTCGACGAAGCCGACCAGCAGCTCCAGCCGCTCGCCCACGTCCACGGTCTCGAGCAGCCGCTGCTTGTCGCCCAGGCGCACGCCGAGGTGCGCGGCGATGGTGTCGCCGAGCCGGCTGGGTTCATCGATGCCGCTCAGCGTCTGAAGCAACTCGGGCGGCAGCTTGCGGTTGGTCTTCACGTACTGCTCGAACAGCCCCATCAGCGAGCGGGCAACCGCCTCGATCTCGCGCGGCTCGCGCTCGTCGCTGGACTCGAGCTCCTGCCCGACGCCATACAGGGCGCCGTCACGTTCGTTGATCCGGCTGACGCGAACCCGCGCAGTGCCTTCGACGAGCACCTTGATCGTGCCGTCCGGCAACTTCAACAACTGCAGCACCTGGGCCAACGTACCGATCGAATACAGGTCGGCGGCGGCGGGATCGTCGGTCTCGGGAGACTTCTGCGCCAACAGCAGGATGCGCTTGTCGGCTTCCATCGCCTGTTCGAGGGCGCGCATCGACTTGTCGCGCCCCACGAACAGCGGGATGACCATGTGCGGAAACACCACGACGTCGCGCAGCGGCAGTACCGGCAAATCAAGGGATTCGGTTTGGGAACGAGGCATGTCGGCTCCAGCGCGCGCTCAGGAAAAAAGGTGCGGAACACCATGGCCCAAGTTATGGGGCCATCTGCGAAGGGATGCAAGTGGAGACAGGGTAGCCGTTGCAATACAACGGCTTGGGCTGCTACTCAGCCGCCGCGACCTTGGGCTGCGGTGGTGGATTCTGATAGATCAGATAGGGCTCGGATTTGTGCTCGATCACGGACTCATCCACCACCACCTTGCCTACGTTTTCCAGCGAAGGCAGGTCGTACATCGTGTCGAGCAAGACCGACTCGACGATGGTGCGCAGGCCGCGCGCACCGGTCTTTCTCTTCAGCGCCTTGCGCGCAATTGCAGCCAGCGCGTCGGGCCGGAATTCCAGCTCGACGCCTTCCATGTCGAAAAGCTTCTTGAACTGCTTGGTGATCGAATTCTTGGGCTCGGTCAGGATCCGGATCAGCGCCGGCTCATCGAGTTCCTCCAGGGTGGCGACCACCGGCAGGCGGCCGACGAACTCCGGGATCAGGCCGAACTTGATCAGGTCCTCGGGCTCGACCTCCGAAAGCACCTTGCCCATCTCGGCCTTGCGTTCGGAACTCTTGATCTTGGAGCCGAAGCCGATGCCGCTGGCCTCGGTCGAGCGCTGCTGGATGATCTTGTCCAGGCCCGAGAACGCCCCACCGCAAATGAACAGGATGTTCTTGGTGTCGACCTGCAGGAACTCCTGCTGTGGGTGCTTGCGCCCGCCCTGCGGCGGCACGCTGGCCACCGTACCTTCGATCAGCTTGAGCAGGGCCTGCTGCACGCCTTCGCCCGACACGTCGCGGGTGATGGACGGGTTCTCGCTCTTGCGCGAAATCTTGTCGATCTCGTCGATATAGACGATGCC
>JBDNHW010000062.1:0-17046 GCA_041688625.1 Pseudoxanthomonas sp. | reverse complement strand
TCGAGACAGTGCGCGAGTGGCGCTTCCAGCCGGCACAGCGCGATGGACAGCCGGTGCCCGGCAGCCTGGTGATCCCGATCGACTTCCGCCTCGAGTAGCCCTGACTCGAGCTGACCGCATCACGACCGTATTACGAAATCCGCGCGGGCCACATGCCAGACTCTGGCTGCCGATGAATACGAGCAGGAAGTCACGCCATGTCCACGCCGAATCCTGAAGACCCTCAGCGCCAGCGCGTCCGCACAGACTCCGATGCGGAGTCTCCCCGCAGCCACATCGGCAGCATCCTGTGGATCCTGGTGCTCGTCGCGCTGATCGCGATCGGCATCTGGTGGTACAGCCAGGAGACAGAGGTACTGGTGCCGCAGCCCCCCACCGCCGTAGACGATCCGCTTCCGGCAGTCGATCGCCCGGTTGCGCCCGTTGTCCCTGGAGAGGTAGAGGCCCCGGTAGCAGATGAAGGCGCTGCACCGGTCAGCAAGGCCGACCGGCCCAAGTCCGCGCCGAAGCCAACGGCCACAGTCCCGCGCGACCGCGGCCCTGTCCCCCTGCCCACCAATCGCGAGCCGGAATATCCCTCGCGCGCGCTGCGCTCGGGCGTGGAGGGCAGCGTCAGCGTGCTTATCGAAATCAACGCCCGAGGGGTACCGACCGATGTGCGGGTGGTCAGCCGCAGGGGTGAGCGCAGCCGCGATCTGGATCGGGCCGTGTTGAACGCCGCTCGCGATTGGCGCTTCGAGCCCGCCCGTCGTGACGGACGGGCGGTACCGGGGGAGGTGATCCTGCCGGTGGAATTCGGGCGGAACTAGAAGGCCCCAAAGCCGGCTCGCTGCGCCAGCGCCACGAAGTCCGGGAACGAGGTGGCCACGTTGGACGTGTCGGTGATGCGCACGGGTCCGGCGGCCCGCTGAGCAGCCACCGCGAACGCCATCGCGATGCGGTGATCACCGAGGCTTTCCACCTGCCCTGATCGGATTGGGCCGCCGTGGATGGTCGCGCCGTCCGCGGTTTCGTCAACCCCGATTCCGAGCGCACGCAGCCCTGCGGACATGGCGGCCAGGCGGTCCGATTCCTTGACCCTCAATTCGCCAGCTCCCCGCACGATTGTTGCACCCTGAGCGCACGCGGCGGCGATCATCAATGCGGGGAATTCGTCGATCATGTCCGGCACGAGCTCTTCGGGCACTTCGATGCCGGCCAGCGGTGCGTGGCGTATGACCAGATCGGCCACCACTTCGCCACCTCGCTCGGCGCGGTTCTCCTCGACGATGTCCGCGCCCATCGATCGCAGCGCCACGAGCAGCCCCGTGCGGCGCGGATTCAGTCCTACCGCGCGCAGCCGCAAGCGCGACCCCGGGACCACGGTGGCAGCAACGATGAAGAATGCGGCCGAAGAAAAGTCGGCGGGCACCACGATGTCAGTGGCGCACAGTCGCTGGCCGCCACGCAGGCGCGCGTATCCTGGCGAGAAATCGATTTCGGCACCAAACGCGCGCAGCATGCGCTCGGTGTAGTCGCGCGTGGGATACGGCTCGCGCACCACCGTTTCGCCTTCGGCGTACATTCCAGCCAGCAGCAGCGCCGACTTCACCTGGGCGCTGGCCACCGCGAGCGTGCGGTCGATACCGACAAGGGCCGAGCCGCCGGCAATGCAAAGCGGCGGAAGCCCGCCTTCGCATGAATCGATGCGCGCTCCCATGCGCGAGAGTGGCTCGATGACCCTGCGCATGGGACGCCGCGACAGCGAGGCATCGCCCACCAGAACGCAGCCGAATGCCTGCCCTGCCAGCAATCCCGCCAGCAGGCGCATTCCCGTGCCCGCATTGCCGCAGTCGAGCACGCCATCGGGAGCACGCAAGCCATGCAGCCCAACGCCATGTACGACGCGCCGCGAATCGGAAGGCGCCTGGATCGCTACGCCCATGCGCGAGAAGATCGCCGCCGTCGCCCGCGTGTCCTCGCCTTCGAGGAAGCCCTCGATGTGCGATGTACCGTCGGCCACGGCGGCGAGCATGATCGCCCGATGGGAAATGGATTTATCCCCGGGGATCGCCGCCTCTCCGGTCAATGCATGGCCGGCACGGACCGACCAGTTTTCCAAGGCGCCATTCAAGTCAGGGAACCGCCACCGGATACGAACCCAGCACCTTGATCTGCGCCGAATGCGCTTCCAGCTCGGCCAGCGCGCTTTTCATCGTATCGTCCTCGACGTGCCCGGCCAGGTCGATGAAGAAGCCGTATTCCCACTTCGCATGATGCGAAGGGCGCGATTCGATGCGGTTCATGCTGATGCCGTGGCGTGCGAACGGACTGAGCACGTTGAACAGCGCGCCAGGCTGGTCGCGAATGAACACCAGCACCGAGGTGCGATCGTGGCCCGAGCTGGGGAAAATCTGACGGCCGATCACGAGGAATCGCGTGGTGTTGTCGGCGTCGTCTTCGATCGAAGCCATGATCACTTTCTTCAGCCCGTAGACGTGCCCCGCACTCTCGCCGGCGATGGCCGCCGCGTCGTCCGAGTTGCGTGCGCGGCGGGCGCCCTCGGCGTTGCTCGACACCGGGATCTTCTCGACTTCCGGCAGGTTCGAGCGCAGCCATGAGGAGGTCTGCGCAAATGACTGCGGGTGCGAGTAGATGCGTTCGATATCCTCGATCCGCCCGCTGCGCGAGAGCAGGAACTGGTGCACGCGCAGTTCCACTTCGCCGCAGATCTTGAGGTTGGAGGTGAGGAACATGTCCAGGGTGACCTGGATGGTGCCCTGCCCCGAGTTCTCCACGGGAACCACGCCGAAGTCGGCGTTGCCGCTCTCCACTTCCTGGAACACTTCCTCGATGCTGGCCAGCGGCAATCCATGCGCAGAGCGGCCGAAATGCTTCATCACCGCCTGCTGGCTGAAGGTGCCCTCCGGACCCAGGAAACCGACTTTCAGCGGCTCCTGCTGGGCCAGGCAGGCCGACATGATCTCGCGGAACACGTGCACCAGAAGTTCATCGCTGAGCGGGCCCTGGTTACGGTCTACCACCATGCGAAGGACCTGGGCCTCGCGTTCCGGACGGTAGTAATCCACGGCAGCGGCCAGCTTGCCCTTGGCCTTGCCCACCTGAAGCGCATAGGCCGCTCGGTCGGCAATCAGCGACTGGATCTGACGGTCGATCTGATCGATGTGCTCGCGCACGTCGGCCAACTGCGGCGCGACCGCTTTGTCCACCGCAGACTTCGCCTGCCTGGTCCTGGCAGGCGCGAGGGGTTTCTTTGTGGCAGCCATTGGACGTCCTTTCTACCCGCCAAGCCCTGTTGAAAACATACCGGCTTTGAGCTGCCGGTCAGAAACGACACCGCAAATTCGTCACCCGTTGCGCTGCTGGAAATCCGCCATGAAATCCACCAGTGCCTGTGCGCCATGCACCGGCATTGCGTTGTATAGCGAAGCGCGTATCCCCCCAACCGCCTTGTGCCCCTTGAGACCCAGCAGCCCACCAGCGCGCGACTCGGCAACAAAGCGCGCTGTCATGTCCTCATCCTTGAGGAAGAAGGGTATGTTCATGCGCGAGCGCGCTGCAAGCTCTACATGGTTGCGATAGAAACCGTCAGAGCCATCGATTGCGGCGTACACCATGCGCGACTTGGTCGCGTTGCGTCGCCCGAATTCCTCCACGCCGCCTTCGGCAAGCATCCACTTGAACACCAGTCCGGCCAGGTACCAGTTCCACGTGGGCGGGGTGTTGAGCATCGAATCTCGCGCCGCGTGGGAGCGATAATCGAAGATATCGGCTCGCGGCTGTCCGCTGCGCTCCAGCAGGTCGCGCCTGATGATCACCACGGCAACCCCTACCGGCCCGAGATTCTTCTGCGCACCGGCGTAGATGACGCCGTACTTCGAAATATCCAGCGGCCGCGCGGCGATGCTGGAGCTGAAATCGGCGAACAGCGGTAGACCTGCTACATCGGGCGTCTCGGCATACTCGACGCCGTGGATGGTCTCGTTGGCGGTGATGTGCACGTAGGCGGCGCCTGGTGAGAGCTTCCAGCCGGCACGCGGGGGAATGCTGCGAAAGCCGGTGGACTCGGTATCGGCTGCGACGTGCACGTCGACGTACGGCGCCGCCTGGCGAATCGCCGTCTTTCCCCAGTGCCCGGTCACCACATAATCGACGGCTTGGCCGGGCGCGGCGAAATTGAGCGCGAGCAGCGCCTGCTGCGTGGTTGCACCCCCGGACAGGAACAGGACCGCATGGTCGTGAGGCACGCCGAGCAGCGTGCGCAGATCCGCCTCGGCGGCCGCAGCGACCTCGATGAATTCAGCACTGCGGTGGCTGATCTCCACGATCGAGGCACCCAGCCCCTTCCAATCCAGCAGTTCGGCCTGCGCCTGGAGCAATACCGGTTCCGGAAGCGTCGCGGGTCCGGCACTGAAGTTGTAGACGCGGGTCATGGGCGGCCTGGGGGAAGGATCCGCGGACAGTATGCCGCAGCGCATCACTGGCGATCCAATCGGGGAGAGCCTTCAACGTTGGAAGCCGAACCGGCAATGCGGCGACGCCCTGCCTGTCACGGGCTTGTTCAGCCAGGCCCAAGCAGCAGCAGGGCGCTCAGCAACGCCGACAGCAACAGGGCGGCCAGCAACAGCCAGGGCCACCGCTGCACCTGCAGGCCGCGCGCTGCTGGCTCAGGAGGCTCGCCATCCTCGTCATTGGCCGCGGCAACGCCATCGTTTTCATCTGCCATCTGGCCCACCCACGGCACCTCGACAACGAAACGATGGCGCCCCTCGAAAACTACCTGGTCGCCGGCAACGAGTACGGCGTCCCGGACCGGAACGCCATTGACCAGGGTAGTCGAGCCAGACACGAGGCTCTGCAAAAGGACTCGGTCGCCTCGACGCTCCAGCCGTGCATGCTGCTCGGCGAAGCCGGCCTCGTCGACACGTATGGCGGCGTCTTGCGAGCGCCCCACCATGCAGGGCTGCCCCATCGGGAAGCTCCGGCCAAACAGCTGCCCCCCCACTCCACGGAGGACGATTCGAGGGTCTCCGGGGTCTTCGCGTCCCGCAGGTGCAAGGGCATCAATCGAAAGGTGCGCAGCCTTCACCAGTATTTCAACGCCATCAAGGTAGACAGAATCACCGGCTCGAAGCAGCGCCATCCGCTGCACCGGCCGTCCGTTCACATGGATGCCGCGCATGCCGTGCGCGACCTGGAGCCACAGGCCGCGACGATCCACGCAGAACTGGGCCAGCAGCGCACCCTGGATCGAGTCGCCGAACGAGAGCCGACCGCTCGCCTCGCGGACCACGCGGTGTACGCCGGTCGGCAGGATCCGATCATCCTGCTGCTGGTTGGCGAAATGAAGTCGAAGGTCGTTCACGCGGCGCGAGGTTAGCATGCCGCGCTGCGGCTTGGCGGGGCCTGCCGCGTTGCGCACAATGAGCGGCTCAAAAGGAGCAACGAACATGCCCAGCATCGACATCGAGCACAGCCACAACAAGACTCCGGCACAGGCGCGCAAGGCATTGGAAAGCGTCGCTGCCAAGCTCGCCGAGCGTTTCCAGATGGACTTCGGATGGGAAGGAGACACGTTGAAGTTCAAGCGGTCCGGGGTCGACGGCCGGATCGACGTAGCCCCCAGCAAACTTCACGTCACCGCGCAACTCGGCTTCCTGCTTTCGGCGCTCAAGGGCCCGATCGAAGCGGAGATCCGCCGCGTGCTGGACGAAAAGTTCGACTAGGGCGCTCAGTCGTCCCCGAAAGGATCCGGATGCCCGCTGAAGAGACGCTGGGCCGCCCGGCGCTCGCTGCTCTTGATGTCCGCGACGAAGGCCTTGCCGTCGCCGAGATCCGAAAAAGCGTTGAAGCCGCGCTCCAGGAAGCCCTGGAGATCGCCCAGCCCGCCAGCCTTCGCAGGTCCGCGCGACAGGCGCAGCATGATCGCAACGCCAGGCGTGCGCACCGCACGGGACAGGCCCACGCCGACGTTGGAAATAAGGTCGATCTGGTGTTCGCGAAGCCGCGCATGTCCCACCTGCCGGTACGCCTTGGCGTAAAGCGCAACGTCCAGCCTGCTGCGGGTCGGTGCGATCTGCTGCAGGGCCTGCGCCATCCGCAGGTCCAGCGCGTGGGTCAGCGCCCCCAGCTCGATCCCGTCCGCAATCGTGCCCAGCACTGCTCCTGGAAGCAGTCGCTGCATCATTGGCAGCACCTTCGCCACGTTGGCATCGCGACGGCTGAAGTCGTGGTCGCCATAGACGTCGGACAGGAAGAAGAGGGCCGCCGCGCGGCGCTGGGGATCGTGCAGGAAGTGCTCGAAGTCGTCCTCCAGGCGTCGAGCCTGCCACTGCCTCAGCGTCGGAAGCCAGCGCAGGTTGTTGCGCGGCTCCTGAAGCGGGTCGTGGAGCGCCTCGTGGCACTGCATGCGCTTGCCTAGCCGTTCGATCAATGGATTGCCGCGTGCCATGGGACAGATGATCCGGGCGCCCGACGGTCAACGCAAGCTTCCAGGCCACTCGGCTACACTCGGCCGCCACAGCGAACAGGTCTCCAAGTGCTCTCATTCCACAGCGCGCGCAAGCGCAGTTCCAGCGGCCGCGTCGGCCTTGCGGTTGCAGGCGGCGGCCCCATCGGCGGCATGTACGAACTTGGCGCGCTGCGGGCAATGGACGAGGCCCTGGAGGGCCTGGATCTGACCCGCCTTGACTGCTACGTGGGAGTCAGCTCGGGAGCGTTTCTCGCCGCGGGGCTGGCCAACCGCATGAGCACTGCCGAGATGTGTCGCATCTTCATCAGCGGCACCAGCGAGGAGGCACGCTTCCGCCCGGAAGTATTCCTGCGCCCCAACGTGGACGAGTACCTTCACCGGATGAGTCGCCTGCCTGGCATCTACGCAGGCTGGGCAAGACGGTTGATGACCAGCCCGCGCAAGGCGATCCGCTGGTCCGAAATGGTGCGAAGGTTCGGAGGGCTCGTCCCGACCGGCTTGTTCGACAGCCAGGGCATCGAAGCCTTCCTGCGCGACATCTTCAGCACGCACGGCCGCAGCAACGACTTTCGCACCTTGGGCGCCGATCTGTTCGTGGTTGCCGTGGACCTGGACAGCGGTGAGGCGGCTCGCTTCGGCGAACCCGGCTGGGACAGCGTGCCCATTTCTCGTGCCGTACAAGCCAGCTCGGCCCTGCCGGGACTGTATTCCCCGGTGCAGATCAACGGCCGCCATTTCCTGGATGGGGCGCTGCGCCGCACGATGCACGCCTCGACCGTCCTCGATCGCGGCATCGACCTGATGATCGGCATCAATCCCCTGGTTCCGTTCGATGCAGGCCAGGCAGGGCCGCATGCCAACCAGCAGGAGCTGCTTGGACTCGCCAATCGCGGCCTGCCAGCGGTCTTGTCGCAGACCCTGCGCACACTGCTGCAGTCGCGCATGCAGATCGGGATGGAGAAGTACCCGCATCAGTTCCCCAACATCGACCAGCTGGTGTTCGAGCCCAATGCACAGGACGGAGAGCTGTTCTTCACCAATCTGTTCAGCTTTGCCGCACGACATCGCGTCTGCCAGTTGGGCTACCGCAACACCCTGGCGGACCTGCGCGCGCGACGTGATGTCCTGCGTCCGATGCTCGACGCCCACGACATCGGCCTGCGCGAGGAGATCGTCAATGATCGCCAGCGTTCGATCCTGGATGGACTGGACGCCGGCCGCCGCATGACCGACACCACCGCACGCCTTCGACGTGCCCTCGACGACGTGGATGAAGTCGTGTCTTCGCGCAACGGACGCCGCCTCGGCGCCAGCCGCTGAAGACGCCCGTTGCTCGAGCGGTGGTGTGATTGCTCTAGACAGCGCAGCGACCCTGCGTTTTCCTCAATCATTCGACTCGTCGGACGGAAGCCATGGCCAAGCTCAAGAAAACCGCGCGCAAGACAGGCGCAAAAAGCAAGCCCGACCTGCAGAAGCAGGCTGAGCAGATGTCCAAGAACCTTGGTGAGTCGGCGCAGCAGGTTTGGCTGGCCGGAGTGGGAGCTTTCCAGCGCGCCCAGGCCGAAGGAAGCAAGCTGTTCGAGACGCTTGTGAAGGAAGGCCTGTCGGTCGAGCAGACCACGCGCAAGGTCGCAACCGGCAAGGTCGAGGCAGTACGCGACGTGGTGGAAAGCACGGTGGGCCAGGCGCGTGAGCGCGCCTCGGACACGTGGGACAGGCTTGAGAAGGTGTTCGAGGAACGCGTGCAGCGCGCCCTGCGTCGCCTTGAGGTTCCAAGCCGCGAAGACCTTTCCGCGCTGGTGGACAGAGTGGACGAACTCAATGGCGAGTTGCGCAAACTCAGGACGACTCCCAACGCTCGGAAAACATCGGCAACCAAAAAGACCACCAAGACCGCCGCAAAATCAAGCGGGACAAAGGCGAAAAAGCGTGCTGCCGTCAAGAAGACGGCGCCCGTGAAGACTGCGCGCAAGGGCTCCAAGAAGAGCTCGAACTAACCGGGCGGCTCGCTATCCATTCACGGAGCAGAGCAGTGGGTGAATCGATGTTGCATTGCACCATCCAGTTAAGTGACAATGGCACGGGCCCGCCAGTCCACACGAAGTACGTATGCTCCCCTCCCCTTACGACTTCGGACTGGCGGGCTTTTTCATGCTGATTGATGGGACGGCTGGAGTACCATTGCCGGCCGTTCCCCAGCGGAAACCTACGTCAAATGTCTTTCTGGTTGTTCGGAGCTGCCATCGCAGTGCTCGCCAGCTCCGTCTCCACTGCCTATCTGTGGGTGATCCGGCGCCGCGACGATGAAACCTCTGCAGGGCTCCTCGCGCTGGCAGGACTACGCTGGCGCGACTTTTCCAAACTCGTGCTGGACGCAATGGCGGCAAGGGGACTGGAGCGCGCCGCGGCGACAAACGAAGAGCCGCATGAACACAGTGCCAGCTTCATCCTGAGCGGCCAAGGCAAGCGCTGGATACTTGCGTGCAAGCACGGCTCGGCCTATCGGATCGGCTCGGCTGCCATGGAGGAGCTGGCGTCGGACGTGCGCCTGCATGGGGCAAGCAGCGGCATCCTGGTCACCGGGGGCACCGTGGACAAAGGCGGCCTGGCCAAGGCGGAAAAGTACAAGATCGAGGTCGTTGACGGGGCCCGGCTATGGATCGCGGCGCGACCCCTCATGGAACGGAGCCTGCAGGAGCGAATCACCAACAACGCATCGGAGCGGGCGCGGCGTCACATCGGCATCGTGTGGCTTGCCGCGGTCACGCTCGGCATTGTGTCGGCAGTTTCCTTGTCAAAGGTCGGCGTAGACTCGGGCAACCTGCGGGCCAACTCATCTGGCGTCGAGCCATCGAACGGCGTGGGCGTTTCAGCGCCTGCGCCCTCGCCTGCCGCTGGGGCGGTCGCGGTGCTGGCAGCGCCGCGCACCGAACTGGAGCTGGAGCTTGATCGCGCCGCCATCTCTGAAACCTTGTCGCACACTCCCGGCATCAGCCGCGGCGTCTGGATCACCAAATCGACCCTTTCGGTCGATCGGGAAATCGCCGGGAAAGAAGCCTGGCTGCTGGTGTGCACCGTCATCTCGAAGTATCCGGACCTGTCTCTTATGCGCGTCCAGATGAACCCTCCGCCAGGCAGCACCGAGCAGGTCCGCTGGCGACAGTGCGGAATGTAGACACCGGTTGATCTCCGCGGACCGGAGTGGACCGGAGCCTGGACCCCAGCTAAAAGCTGGCTTCGCTTCCCCACCAGGCGCGGGGCGCGCAACTGCCACTTGCTACCAGTGCACGCCGCGCATCACCGAGGCGAATGCAATCTGCTCCTGGCTCGGGGCCTGCTGCTTCAGCGCAGCGCGATCGCCCTTGGCTGCGGCCGAATCCGGAAATAAATCGAATGCGGTGCTCATGATCACTTCGTACGCCTTTGGCGCGAGTGCGTTGATCAGCGCCGAAAAAATGCCAAGGCGCGTGGCGATCCGGCTCGGTTTCTCGATGATGGCCTTGACCAGGAGTTCGGCGGCTTCTTCCGGCGTGAGCGTGGGGATGCTGTCGTACATCTTGGTCGGCGCGATCATCGGAGTCTTGACCAGGGGCATGTTGATCGTGGTGAAGGAGATGCCCTTTCCCGAGAGCTCGCCCTGCGCACAGCGACTGAAGGCGTCCAGCGCGGCCTTCGACGCCACATAGGCCGAGAAGCGCGGCGAGTTGGCCAGGACCCCGATCGAGCTGATGTTGATGATGTGCCCCTTGCGGCGCTGCGTCATCGACGGCATGAGGCCCATGATCAGGCGGATGCTGCCGAAGTAGTTCAGCTGCATGGTGCGTTCGAAGTCATGGAAACGGTCGTAGCTGGCCTCGATGGAGCGGCGGATCGACCGACCGGCGTTGTTGATCAGGATGTCGACCTGGCCATGCTCATCCAGCACCGTCTTGACCAGGCGATCGCAGTCGGCCATGTCGGCAAGATCGGCGGTGTAGGCGAAGACCTTGCCGCCGGCCTTCTTCATCTCATCGCGCGCCTTGAACAGCTCTTCTTCGCCACGCGCCACGATGACGGTCGTCGCCCCGGCTTCGGCTACGCGCTTTGCGGTGGAAAGTCCGATGCCGGACGACCCCCCGGTGATCACGACGACCTTGTTGCGGACCTTGCCTTTCAAGGTGCGATCGATGAACAGGTCAGGGTCCAGGTGGCGCTCCCAGTAGTCCCACAGGCGCCACGCGTAATCCTCCAGTTTCGGCACCGCGATCCCGCTGCCCTTGAGCGCGCGCTCCGCTTCGCGACTGTCGAAACGCGTGGGGTAGCTGATGAATTTCAGCACTCCCTTCGGTATCTGGAAGTCCCGCAGCAGCATGCCGATGAAACGCTTGATCGGCGGAAGGTTGCCTACTGCGCCGCGGATCGAGCTGGGTACGAACGCGAACATGCGCGCATCCAGGCGCATGGTCATCTCTGGAGCATGGCCTGCGCGGCAGAAGGTGTTCAGCACCTCGCCCACGCGCAGCGGCTCGGGATCGGTCAGGTGGAAGGTGTGGCCGTCGAGCCTGGGCTTGTGCGCGATGTGGTCCATCGCATCGGCGACGAAGTCGACCGGCACGATGTTGAGGCGCCCGCCCTCGATGCCCAGCACCGGCATCCAGGGAGGCAGCAGCTCGCGCAGCTTCTTGATCAGGGTGAAGAAGTAGTAGGGTCCGTCGATCTTGTCGATTTCCCCGGTCTTCGAGTGGCCCACCACCATGCCCGGCCGGTAGATGCGCCACTTGAGGCGTTTCTCGCTGCGTACCAGCCCCTCGGAATCGTGCTTGGTCCGCAGGTAGGGATCGTCGAGGCCCTCGGCCTCTTCGAACATGTCCTCGCGGAAGATGCCTGGATAAAGCCCGGCGGCGGCAATCGAACTGGTGTGATGGAACACGCCGGCCTTCATTGCCGCAGCGAGGTCCAGCGCATGCTGGGTGCCGTCGATGTTGGCGGCACGCTGCGCCTCTGCGCTTGCGGTCATGTCGTAGATGGCGGCCAGATGGAAGAAGTGCTTCACCTTGCCGGACAGGGAACGCACCTGCGCGGGCGTCAGACCACACTTTGGCCTGGTCATGTCGCCATGCACCACGGACACCCGCTTCGCATCCCAGCCTGATTTCTTCGCGATCGCATCGAACTTCTTCTGCGAGTCCTTGCGCACCAGCACATAGATGGTGCCGCTGCGCTTGAGCAGGTTGCCGACCAGGTAGCGGCCGATGAAGCCGGTGGCGCCAGTGACGAAATAACTCATGGATGCTGATTCCGATGGCTGGGCACGGACCCTCCGACTGCCCCTTGACCCTACGTTGCCAGACATCGGTTGATTCGACAATGCCACGAACCATGGAAGTCATTGACCGGTCCAGTCGCCCATGGTGTGATGCCGCCGATACCCGGGAGGATCACGCATGACAGATCTGCAGACCAGTTTCGAGCAGGCATCCAAGGACATACAGTCGCTCCCGGAGCGGCCCGACAATGAGACGCTGCTGCGGCTCTACGCGCTGTACAAGCAAGGCTCCGAGGGCGACGTCAGCGGCGACAAGCCGGGTTTCTTCGATTTCGTCGGCACTGCCAAATACGAGGCCTGGGCCAAGCTGGAAGGCACTGCCCGGGAAGAAGCGCAGAAGAAGTACGTGCACCTGGTGAAGAAGCTGACTGCCTAGGGTGGCCCGCGACACGCGCCAGCGCATACTCGACGCCTCACTCGCGATGTTCAACACGCAGGGCGAGCCGCACGTCACCACCAACCACATCGCCGACGAGCTGGAGATCAGCCCGGGCAACCTCTACTACCACTTCCGCAACAAGGACGACATCATCGAGCACCTGTTCGCGCGCTACGAAGAGCGCATGGACACTGCCCTGACCGCGCCGCAGGACCGCCTGCCCGGCCTCGAGGACATCTGGCTGCAGCTGCACCTGGTGTTCGAATGCATCTGGGACTACCGCTTCCTGTACCGGGACCTCGTCGAAATCCTCAGCCGCAACCGTCGCATCCGCCTGCGCTTCGCACGCATCCTGCGTCGTGCTGACGACAGTGCACACCAGGTGATGCGCGGGCTGTCGCAGGCCGGGGTGATGCGCGCTTCGGCCGCGGAACTGGCAGGCACCGCAACCAACGTGCTGGTCATCGCCACCTTCTGGCTCAACTACGCCTCCGCTCGCGGCGACAAGGATGAGCAGGTGGCGATCCGCGCCGGGATCGTGCAGGTGATGATGCTGCTGGCACCCTTCCTGCGCGACGCCGAGCGGGTTCATCTGAATACGCTGACCCAGGCCTATGAGGACTGACGGAGCAGGGGCGTGGCTGGTCGTGCGCCGGAGCTGCAGACGAATACGCCCCGCTGTGCGGGGCGCGTCGGTTCGGGTCCCAGCAGACGCCCTGGCCTTGTTCTAGCTCGCCTTGCGCTTGGCGGCAGGCTTTTTCGAGGCTGCCGCTGCTCGCTTGGCCGCAGTCTTGCGGGTCGTGTTGCGGGGACGCGTCGCCGCGGCAGGCGCCAGCTTCGCAAGCACCGGAGCCAGGCGCGCCTCGACCTCGGCACTGAATTGGCTGGCACGGGTGCCGCCCTGTTCACGCACGTTGGCGAAACCCTCGCGCATGTTGACCCGGGTTTCGTCGGCCAGGGTCCCGGCACGCGTCTTCAGCACGTCGAACCTTGCCGCGGCACCGTTGGCGGCCTTGATCGACTCTCGGCGCGCGGATTCGGCCACTCCAAGGCCGGCAAGCCACAGGTGGCGCAATGTCGTGTACTGGATCTTCAACTTCTCGTTCTTCTTGGCAGCCATGGAAATCCTTCCTGCCGTCCCGTTGGGCGGCTTGCGGTCGAAATAATGACCTGCCGGCGATGGAGCAAACATACTATTGACCTATCGAGGCAAGCAGGGAAATCGCTTGCCTCCGGAATCGTCCGCCGCCATGCTCGGCACTCCTATGGGAGGGGGCAGACATGGCAGGCAAGTCATCCGGTTGGGCCGCGTTTCCGCACGATGCCAAGGGGTTCACCTACACCGGCGATGCACTGAAGAAGACGTGGCCATCCCTGCATCCGGGCGATGCCGAGCCCTTCCCGGACGTCAAGCGCGCCCAGCACCTGCTCGATTCCGCACCGAAGCTGGCCAAGGGACTGGATGCCGCGGAACTGTCATCCACGCTGCAGCAGGCTTGGCGCAGCTTCCACAGCGGCGACTTCAAGGCAGCGTTCGATAGTGGCGAGGCGATGGGACCCCTTGGCGCATCCGTCGCAGTCAAGGCGCTCGGCATCCACGCCACCTACCTGGTCGAAGACCAGACCGAACGACTCAAGCGTTACGAGCAGGCAGCGAAACTCGCTGAAGCCGCGATCAAGGCCTTGCCCGATGAAGCCAACAGCCACTACCGTCACGCCTTCGCGCTCGGTCGCTACAGCCAGGGCCTGAGCATCACCAAGGCGCTCAAGCAGGGCATCGCCGGCAAGGTCCGTGCATCGTTGGACACCGCGCTGTCGCTGCAACCCAAACACGCCGAAGCGCACACCGCCCTGGCGCTCTACCACGCCGAGATCATCGGCAAGATTGGCGCGATGATGGGCGGCCTGACCTACGGCGCGAAGGCAGCGGAGGCCGAATCGCACATCAAGACCGCGCTGAAGCTGACGCCCGACTCACCCATCGCCCACGTGGAGCACGCCAACGTCCTGCTGCTGCTGTACGGCGAGAAGAAGGAGGACGCCGCGGCCGGAGCTTTCGAGAAGGCCTCCAAGCTGAAGCCGAAGGACGCGATGGAAGCGCTGGACGCAGCCCATGCACGATCGCAGATCGAATAGGGCCCTGCTGCAGGCGTCGTGCTGCGTCGTGCTGGCAAGCATGGCGACGCTGCCAACCATCGCGCAACAGGCCATTCCAGCGGTTTCCAGCCCGCCGGTGCAGCAGCGTAGCGACGCACTCCTGGATGCGTTGACCTGCCGGTTGGCCGACACCGCGCTGCCGGCATTGATACCGCAACTGCGCCAGCAAAGACCAGATGATTTCAACCAGAGCTATCGCTAATACAGCACGCCATCGATGGATCTTTATTGACTGCGGAACCCCGTGGATGCCTGGGGCCACGTCAGCGATTCGGTGCTGGTCTCCGACAATCGGGTAATGATCGCGTTAGAAGGCGCGATGGACGCGGTGTCGGCGACGCTGGAAAGCGCGCTGCAATCGAGCGCATGGCCGCTGGGCGGGGTCCTGGACGAAGCGCACGCACTGGTCGTCATGGATGCCGGGCAGCCGGGCCTCGAAGGCATGGTGCTGCTGGGCTGCGAATACCGGATCGAGGGTCTATCGCCGCTTGCGAATCCTGCAGGGACGTGGCGCGTGCGTGGGACCGATGCGCCGGCCGAGCCGAAACCCGGGCCTTCGGGACAGTAAAGGAGGAGCGTGTGCCGAGGGAAGTGGCGTCCCCCTTCCGCCGGGAGAGGGCGTTTCACGCGCCTAGATCCGAGGCAGGTCGAACACCAGCACTTCGGCGGCGTCGCGACCGTGCTCGATCATCACCACTGACTCGTCCTCGTACAGCAACGCATCGCCGGCCGACAGCGTGCGGTCGTTGATCGCGGCGCTGCCGCGCACAACGTGCACGTAGCCCAGGCGGCCCTTGGCCAGCGGCATTTCCCCGCGTTCGTCGCCCTCGAACACACCGGCGTACAGCCGAGCGTCCTGACGGATCGCCACCGATCCGGCGGAGCCGTCGGGACCGGCGACGAGCCGCAAACGGCCGCGCTTGTCGTGCGTACTGAAATGCTGCTGCGCATAGGAAGGTGCGCCACCTTGCACCGCAGGGATGATCCAGATCTGCAGGAAATGCGTCTGCCCCGTTTCGCTGTGGTTGAACTCTGAATGCTGCACGCCGGTTCCCGCGCTCATACGCTGCACGTCCCCCGGCACGATCGTGGAGCGGGTGCCCATCGAGTCCTTGTGTCCCAGTGCGCCGTCCAGCACGTAGCTGATGATCTCCATGTCGCGGTGGCTGTGCTCGCCGAAGCCCTGCGCGGCGGCGATTCTGTCCTCGTTGATGACCCGCAGCGGTCCCCAGTGCATGTGCCGGGGATCGTTGTAGCCGGCAAACGAGAAGCTGTGCCAGGACTCGAGCCAGCCGTGATTTGTATGGCCGCGCTCGGCGGCGGGTCGAAGAGTGATCATTGTGTGGCTCCTGGGCAACAGCCCTACACGATGGGGACCACGGCTTCAGGAAGAAAGTCGTCGCGCTCCACAGACTGTTCCGGCAACGCTCGTAATCCCCGCGCAGCGGAGCTGCGGCACCGACCTTGCGGATGCACGCGGCCGCAATGGCCAGCGCCCCTACCAGGGAATCCCCTGACCCTGATGCGAGAAACTGCCGGCAGGCCCGTCAGGACCGATCATCGCCATGGCCACGCTGCTGCGCGCGCCCTCCTCCACGTCCAGGCTGCCGCCCTGGTTCATCCCGGTCCTGACCGAGCCTGGGTGCACGGCATTGACCTTTATCGCGGTATCGCGCAGTTCGTATGCCAGATGGATGGTCCAGGCATTCACCGCACTCTTGGACACGTTGTAGGCGGGAACCTTGTAGTCATAGATCGGCGATGAGGGATCGCAATGGAGCGTCAGCGATCCGAGGATGCTGGAGACATTCACGATGCGCCCGGCCGACGAGTTCCGCAGCAGCGGCAGGAACGCCTGCGTCGTGGCGACAAGCGCGAACAGGTTCGTATCGAATGTCTGGCGCCACACTTCCATCGTCTGCGCCGACGGTGGCTTGCTGTCATCGTCGCGCAGCACGCCGGCGTTGTTGATGAGGATGTCCAGGCGCCCGTGGGAATCGCGCACTTGGCTGGCCGCGCTCGCGATGCTTTGGTCATCGGTCACGTCCAGCACGATCGCCTCTACCGGCAGGCCTTCATCCTGCAGCTCGTTGGCAGCTTCTCTCGTGCGCGCTGGATCGCGGCCTGCAAGGAGCACATGCACGCCGCTGGCTGCAAGCTGGCGTACGGTTTCAAGGCCGATGCCGCGCGTGGCGCCAGTGACCATGGCGATCTTCGATGAGTTGCCCATTGATTCTCCTTTTTGGCTTGAAAGTCGATCCCGGCTTCACTGGAGATGACAGGCGGTAACCAGCATGCACCGGTTCACCGGCGACGATGTTCACGCAGTTCAAACGCTGCATGCAAAGCCCGGCCTTGACCAGCCTCCAGCCTGTCTTGCAGCGCATTCTGGAACCCCGTCAGCGGTCTCGGCAAGACAATCATGCGACTTGCCGCCGGCGGTGTAGAGAGCGTCCCGCCCGGAAATGGCGCTTTGGAGTGAGACGTCGCTGCAGTCGCAGCAGTACGCCAGAAGGGCCTGCCTCGTGGTCACCGCACAGCGCGCCTTCCCGTGGCCGGCGGCACCAGTCGAGTCCGGCCCTGGTCCCTTGCAGATCCGCCGGGGAACATCGCACGTCACTCGGTCCGCCGATTGCGGCCAACACTGGTCCGGACATAAAAAAACGGCCGAAGCCGTTGTTTTAATGGTGGGCGGTGCAGGGTTCGAACCTGCGACCCTTGCCGTGTGAAGGC
>JBDNHW010000061.1:0-14895 GCA_041688625.1 Pseudoxanthomonas sp. | reverse complement strand
TCATAGCCTTAACTCAACTGTCCGCAGAAACAGGGTAGAACCCTCTCGATGCCGGCCGACTGGGCGTTGCCCAGGTAGGCCAGCTGCTTGGCCATCATGTTGCCGGCCTCGATGTTGGGCACGATCAACACGTCGGCAATCCCGGCAACACTGGAAACGATGTCCTTGGACTCGGCGGCCTCTGCCGAAATGGCGTTGTCGAATGCCAGTGGTCCATCGACCAGCCCGCCGACGATCTGCCCGCGTTCGGCCATCTTCGCCAATGCCGCCGCGTCGGTGGTGGCGGGCATGTTCGGATGCACCGTCTCCACCGCGGCCAGGATCGCCACCCGCGGCTCGGCCACCCCAAGGGCGTGGGCCAGGTCGATCGCGTTCTGCACGATGTCGCGCTTGGTGGCCAGGTCCGGGGCGATGTTGATCGCGGCGTCGCTGATCAGGATCGGGCGCGGGTAGGTGGGCACGTCGAGGATGAAGACGTGGCTCATACGCCGATCCGTGCGCAGGCCGGCACGCGCATCCACCACCGCCGCCAACAGCTCCTCGGTGTGCAGGCTGCCCTTCATGATCGCCTGGACCTGGCCGCTGCGTGCCAGGCGGCAGGCGGTTTCCGCCGCGGCGTGGCTGTGTTCCACCGCCACGATCTCGATGCCATCCAGGTCCTCGCCGGCCTCGACCGCCGCCGCGGCTATCCTGGCGGCCGGACCCACCAGCACCGGCACGATGAGCCCCATACGCGCCGCCTCCAGCGCGCCCGTGAGCGACACCGGATCGCAAGGATGCACCACTGCGGTACGAAGCGGGGGCAGGGACCGCGCCAGGACCAGCAGCCGATCCAGCTGGCTGCGGGACGGACTTTCCAGTGCTGTCGCCGGGGTCTTGTTCAATGGCAATGCGTCCTGTCGCGTGGTTCGGCTGTCGACCCCATGCCGCTGGCGTGGGAAGGAATTGAAAAGGCGGTGGGAGGAGGCTAACACCGCGGCCGCGACCGGCGCGGCAAGGTCCCGCCCCGTGGCCTACGCAAGGAGCTCGTCGTCAGCTGCGCGTTGGTCCGCTGCAACATTGCGCGCCACCTCAGCCGTGCCCGCGGACCGCCTCGACCAGCTGCTCGCCGTAGCGCTCCAGCTTGGAGCCGCCGATGCCGCCCACCTGCGCCAGTTCGTCCAGTGAGGTGGGACGGCGCTCGGCGATGTTGCGCAGGGTGCTGTCGTGGAAGATCACGTACGCCGGGACGTTCTGCTCGCGCGCCAGCTGCGCGCGCAGGTCGCGCAGGGCGCCGAACAGCGGCAGGTCGCCCGGCTGCACCGGTACACCGGTGCGCGGCCCGCGGTCGCGGCCGCCGGCACGCTTCGTCGCCGGCAGCTCCTTGCGCAGCTGCACGCTCTGCTTTCCGCCCAGCACGGCACGGCTGGCATCGGTCAGGCGCAGCCCGCCGTAGCCCTGTGCATCGACTTCCAGCAGGCCCGCGCCTACAAGCTGTCGGAACACCCCACGCCAGGTCTTGGCATCGACGTCCGCGCCGATGCCGTAGGTGCTGAGCTGGTCGTGGCCGAACTGCTTGACCTTTTCCGCGTCGCTGCCGCGCAGGATGTCGATGAGATGGGCGGCGCCGAAGCGCTGGCCGCTGCGGTATACGCAGCTCAGCGCCTTCTGCGCGGCCACCGTGGCATCCCATGTGGCAGCCGGCTGCAGGCAGTTGTCGCAGTTGCCGCAGGCTTGCCCGGCAGCGCCCTTGGGCGCGCCGACCGGCACGTACACCTCGCCGAATCCGGCCAGCAGCACCTGCCGCCGGCACTGCATCGATTCGCAATAGCCCAGCAGCTGATCAAGCTTGCGACGCTCCAGCTGCTTGCGCTCCTCGCCAGCCTCGGACTGCTCGATCATCTGCTTGAGCAGCACCATGTCGCCGAGGCCGTAGCTGAGCCAGGCTTCGGCCGGCTCGCCGTCACGACCGGCGCGGCCGGTTTCCTGGTAGTAGCCTTCCAGCGACTTGGGCAGGTCGACGTGGGCCACGAAGCGCACGTCGGGCTTGTCGATGCCCATGCCGAAGGCGATGGTCGCGCACATCACGATGCCTTCCTCGCGCAGGAAGCGGCGCTGGTTGTGCGCGCGCACCGCTGCGTCCAGGCCGGCGTGGTAGGGCAGGGCGTTGAAGCCCTCCTTGGCCAGAAATTCGGCGGTCTGCTCGACCTTGCGCCGCGACAGGCAGTAGACGATCCCCGCCTCGCCTCGATGGGCGCCGAGGAAATCCAGCAGCTGGCGCTTGCCGTTGTCCTTCTGCACCACGGTGTAGCGGATGTTGGGTCGGTCGAAGGAGCTGACGAAACGGTGCGCGGCGTCCAGCTGCAGGCGCTCGGCGATCTCCACCTGGGTCGGCGGATCTGCGGTGGCGGTCAGCGCGATGCGCGGCACCTGCGGCCAGCGCTCGTGGAGGATCGTCAGTTCACGGTATTCACGGCGGAAATCGTGGCCCCACTGCGACACGCAGTGCGCTTCGTCGATGGCGAACAGGGCGATGCGGCTGCGGTCCAGCAGGGACAGGAAGCGCGCCGTCAGCAGGCGCTCGGGCGCCACGTACAGCAGGTCCAGCTCACCCGCCAGCAGCGCCTGCTCGATGGTCGAGGCGGTCTGCGCATCCAGCGTGGAGTTCAGGAACTCGGCGCGCACGCCGAGTTGGCGCAGCGCCTCCACCTGGTCCTGCATCAGCGCGATCAGCGGCGATACCACGATGCCGACGCCTTCGCGCAGCAGCGCCGGCACCTGGTAACACAGCGACTTGCCGCCGCCGGTGGGCATCAGCACCAGCGCGTCGTTGCCGCCGGCGAGGTGTTCGATGATGGCCTGCTGGGGCCCGCGGAAGTCGGCATGGCCGAATACGCGCTGCAGCAGTTCCCGCGGAGATTCTTGCATGTGGAGAGGGTACCAGTGCGCCATGGCGCCACCAACGAGAAACGCCCGGCGCGGGGCCGGGCGTTTGCTCGAAAACGAGTCAGTAAACCGCTACGCGGTCGGGGTCACTGCAGCAGCGAGCGCAGCATCCACGCGTACTTCTCATGGGTCTGCAGGCGCTGGGTCAGCAGGTCCTCGGTGGGGGCATCGTCCGCGTCGTCGGCGATGTCCAGCGCCTTGCGCGCGGTGCGGCACACCGCTTCGTTGCCGACCACTAGCTGGCGCACCATCTCGTGCCAGTCGGCACTGTCGGTCAGGCCGGGCTCTTCCGGGATCGAGGACAGCGCGATGAACTCGCGGTACGAACCTGGCGCATTGAAGCCCAACGCCCGAATGCGTTCGGCAATCTCGTCCAGCGCGTTCCACTGCTCGGTGTACTGCGCTTCGAACATGTTGTGCAGCGCGTTGAACATCGGACCGGTGACGTTCCAGTGGAAGTTGTGGGTCTTGAGGTACAGCGTGAAGCTGTCAGCCATGAAGCGCGACAGGCCGTCGGCGATCTTCTTGCGGTCGCCGACGTTGATGCCGATATCGATGTTGGGCGCGGTGCGCGCGGCGGCCGAAAGCTTCGCGTTCGCGCCGGCGAGGGATTGGGGAGCCTTGGCCTTGGTGCTCTTGGCCTTGGTCTTGGTCGTGGGTTTGGTCTTGGTCTTGGACATGGGGGCGCTCCTTGGGGTGGGATCAGCGACAATGCGCACCCTAAACGATGCCGTGTAATTCGAGGTTCACGTCGTTTGTCCGATGGATTCCATTGATGCGCCCTATGACCTGACCGCCGCCCGGCGCGCCATCGACGGCGCGCTGACCCGCGACCGTGGCCGGCTGCACGGCCTGTGGTCGCGCTGGCAGGCGCGTCCAGGGGACGTTGCGGCGCGTGCCACGTTCGAAGACGCGCTCGCGCTTTCCAGCACGCGATGTGCCGCGCGCGCGGCGTCGGCCCCGCCGCTGACGCTGGACGAGAGCCTGCCGATCGCGCGCGAGGCCGAGCGCATCGTGGCCCTGATCCGCGAGCACCCGGTGGTGGTGATCGCGGGCGAAACCGGCTCTGGCAAGACCACGCAGCTGCCCAAGCTGTGCCAGGCGGCAGGCCGCGGCGCCGCGGGGATGATCGGTTGCACCCAGCCACGCCGGATCGCGGCGCGCGCGGTGGCCCGGCGGGTGGCCGAGGAGCTGGGGTCGCAGGTGGGCGAAGCGGTGGGCTTCCAGGTGCGCTTCAACGACCAGGTCGGCGAGAACACCCGCATCAAGTTCATGACCGACGGCATCCTGCTGGCCGAAATCGCCTCGGACCGCTGGCTCTCGGCCTACGACACGATCATCGTCGACGAGGCCCACGAACGCAGCCTCAACATCGACTTCCTCCTCGGCTACCTCAAGCAGCTGCTGCGCAAGCGCCGCGACCTGAAGGTGATCGTCACCTCGGCCACCATCGACACCTCGCGATTCTCCCGGCACTTCGACGACGCGCCGGTGATCGACGTCGAGGGCCGCACCTTTCCGGTCGAGGTGCGCTACCGGCCGCTGGAAGGCGAAGGCAGCGACGGCGAGGGCAGCAGTCCGGTCGAGCGCAGCGTCAGCGAGGCGATCGTGGCGGCGGTCGACGAGATCACCCGGCAGGATCCGCGCGGCGACGTGCTTCTGTTCCTGCCAGGCGAGCGCGAGATCCGCGACGCGCACCAGGCGCTTGAGCGGCGCAAGTACCGTGACACCGAGGTGACGCCGCTGTACGCGCGGCTCTCGGCGCGCGATCAGGACAAGGTGTTCAGCCCCGGGCCGAAGCGGCGCCTGGTCCTGGCCACCAACGTGGCCGAGACGTCGCTGACGGTGCCGCGCATCCGCTACGTCATCGATCCCGGCTACGCGCGGATCAAGCGCTACGGCTCGAGGCAGAAGCTCGACCGTCTGCACGTGGAGCCGATCTCCCAGGCCAGCGCCAACCAGCGCAAGGGCCGCTGCGGGCGCATTGCCGAGGGCATCTGCTACCGCCTGTATTCGGAGGCCGATTTCCAGTCGCGCCCGCAGTTCACCGATCCTGAGATCCGCCGCTCCAGCCTGGCCGGGGTGATCCTGCGGATGCTGTCGCTGGGCCTGGGGCGGATCGAGGATTTCCCGTTCCTCGAAGCGCCCGACGAGCGCGCCATCGCCGATGGCTGGCAGCAGCTGGGCGAGCTCGGCGCCGTTGGAACGCCCGACCGGAGTGGCAACCGCACGCTGACGCCGATCGGCCGACACATGGCGCGCCTGCCGGTGGACGTGAAGCTGGCGCGGATGCTGGTGGCCGCGCACGCCAACGCGTCGCTGCGCGAGATGACCGTGATCGCCTCGTTCCTGGGCATCCAGGATCCGCGCGAGCGGCCGGCCGACGCGCGCGAGGCCGCCGACAACGCGCACGCGAAATTCGCCGACACCCGATCGGAGTTCATCGGCATCCTCAAGCTGTGGCAGGCCTACCGCGAGGCGCACGAGGAGCTCACCCAGTCGAAGCTGCGCGACTGGTGCGAGCGCCACTTCCTGGGCTTCCTGCGCATGCGCGAGTGGCGCGAACTGCACCGGCAGCTGCTGCTGATGTGCCGGGAACTGGGCTGGGAACTTGGGCCTGAAGACACGGCGCTGACTTCGGCGCTGGCCTTCGTCGGGGTGGACGCGCCGCAGTCGGCGCCGCCCCAGCGCAGGCGTCGCCGCGGCGCTCAGCCGGCGCTGGCGAACGCTGTCGGCTCGAATGCGGCCGCCTCCCCGCCGGCTACCGAAAAGCAGAGGCTGGCCGGCTATGTGTCGCTGCACCGCGCGCTGATCGCCGGGCTGCCCACGCAGGTCGGGCACCGCACCGAGAAGGGCGACTATCTCGCCCCGCGGCAGCGGCGCTACCACCTGTTCCCGGGCTCGACTCTGGCGAAAAAACAGCCACCCTGGGTGCTGAGCGCCACCCTGCTCGACACCCAGCGCGTGTGGGGCATGATCAACGCGTCGATCGAGCCGGACTGGGTGATCGCCGAGCTGCCGCACCTGCTCGCACGCAAGCACTTCGATGCGCACTGGTCGCGCGCGCAGGGCCATGTCCTGGCATCGGAGCAGATCAGCCTGTTCGGCCTGGTGCTGGCGCCAAGGAAGCCGGTGCATTACGGGCGTATCGCGCCGCAGGAGTCGCACGAGATCTTCGTGCGCCAGGCGCTGGTGACCGGCGAAATCAACGCGCGCTCGGGCTTCGTCGCCGACAACCTCAAGACGCTCGAGCACGCACGCCAGGAAGAAGCCAAGCTGCGTCGCGCCGGATTGATTGCCGACGAGGACTGGCAGGCGCGCTGGTACCTGGACCGGGTGCCGGGCGACATCCATTCCGCAGCCGGTCTCGACGCCTGGCACAAGGCGCTGACACCGGAAGCGCGGCGCGCGCTGCACTGGTCGCTGGACGACCTGCTGCCCGGAGAGGGCAGCGAGCAGGACCGGTTCCCGAAATATTTCCCGCTGGGCGATGCGCGCCTGCCGCTGCACTACCGGTTCGAGCCCGGCGCCGGCGACGACGGTGTCACCCTGGAGGTGCCGCTGCACCTGCTCAATGCGCTCGATGCGGCGCGCATCTCCTGGCTGGCCCCCGGCTTCGTGGCCGAGAAAGCCGCCGAACTCATCCGCAGCCTGCCCAAGGCGATGCGCCGCAACTATGTGCCCGCACCCGACTACGGCCGCGCCTTCGGCGAGGCCTACCCGCAGCCCGCAGGGGATGACATCCGCGGCGAACTCGCGCGTTTCCTCACCCGGGCTACTGGTGTTGCAGTGACGGCGCTGGACTTCGACGAGGCCGGCATCGAGCCGCACCTGCGCATGAACCTGCGCCTGCGCAGCGACAAAGGCGAGGTGCTGGCCGAGTCGCGCGATCTGGACGCGCTGCGTGCACGCCACGGGGAAGCCGCGGGCCACGCCTTCGCCGCAAGGGCCGGTCGCGAACTGGCCTCCGAAGGGCTGCGCGGGTTCCCTGCCCTGCCGATTCCCCTGCAGGTGCCCGGTGAGGCCGGCGTTCCCGCGTATCCGGCGCTGGTCGACGACGCTGGCGAAGTCGCCCTGCGCGTGTTCGCCGATCGCGCGCAGGCTCAGGCTGAGCATCCGGCGGGCGTGCGCAGGCTGCTGGAAAATGCGCTGCACGAGAAGGTGAAGCACGCGCGCAAGCAGCTTCCGGTGTCGCCCAAGACCGGCCTGCTGTATGCCGCGATCGAATCGCAGGAGCGCCTGCGCGGTGATCTGGTGGAAGCAGCAATGAATGCCGTCCTGGCCGAAGGCCTGGAGACAATCCGCGACCGCGCCAGCTTCGAGGCCCGGCGCGAGGAGGCGGGGCGCCAGCTTTTTCCCGAAGCCATGCAGCGACTGCAGCTGGCCGAGGCAATCCTGACCGGCGTGGCCGAGCTCAAGCCACAGCTCGAATCCCCGATCATGGGCTGGGCCAGTGGCAACCTGGACGACCTGCGCCAGCAACTGGCGTCACTGGTGAGGCCGGGCTTCCTGCGCGACACGCCGGCCGATGCACTGGCCCAGTTCCCGCGCTACCTCAGTGCGATGCGCCTGCGCACCGAGCGCGCCAAGCGCGATCCGACGCGCGACCAGGTGCGGATGCTGGAGCTCAAGCCGTTCACCGACGCGCTCGCCGGTGCGGACCTGGCCGACCCGCACTGGAAGGCACTGCGCTGGGACCTGGAGGAATTGCGCGTATCGCTGTTCGCCCAGGAGCTGGGCGCCCGCGCGGGCATATCGCCCAAGAAGCTCGCGCAGCGGCTTGCGACGCTGCGCACATGATCCGGAACGAAGCGGACTACTTGATGCGGCGCACCTTGGCGGCGGTGTTGTAGTTCTCGATCTTCATGAACCAGTTGCCGAGCATGCCGGGTTTGATGCTGACGCTGGGGTTGTCGCGGCGCACGCCGGCCAGCGACGCGGATTCGACCTGCTCCCACACCTGGCCGTTCTCCAGCGTGTAGGTCCGGCCCTTGGCGAAGCCGCGGAACTCGCCCACGATCCTGCTCTCGATCGGCTCGGTGGTGCCGAAGTCGAAGAACCCGCGGTTCTTGCGGACCACTTCCTCGCGACCCTCCTCGCGGGCGGTCTCGACCGCCTTGGCCGTCTCCTGGACGACCTTGCGCTGCAGCCACGCGTTCAGCGCAGCCAGCTCCTGCGGCGTCAGTTTTTCGAGGCCCGCGGCGCGGAATTCATCGGCGCTCATCTGCTGCTCGACGTCGCCCTGGAGTGGAGCCGTCTGCGCATGAAGCCCAGGCGCCAGGACCAGCAGCGCGGCGGACAGGGCCAATACGAAGGGGAGTCGCAGGATATTCATGGTTGTTCCTCTGGTCGCAAGACCGCTAGTGTAGTCAGAACCCCGCCGGACATCCCGCCGTGACCACGCCCACCATCCCCTCCCTCGAGTCCTGGCTGCGCTCCCCGTCAGCCGACGGTCTGGAGCAGGGCCTGCGCGAGGCGCTGCAGGTCGCCGCGCAGGGCCCCGGGGCGCAGGCCGCAATGCCCGACGCATGGCCGGTGGTGGCCGATACGCTGGAGGCGCTGGGCGGCCTTGCGGCCGATGCCGACGTGCTGGTCGCCGCCCTGCTCTATGCATTCCCGGCGCTGCAGGCGTGCGCGTCCCCGGTGGCGCTGCTGCCGCCGCCGATCGCCGGGCTGGTCGAAGGCCAGGTGGCCGCGTCCCAGGTGTGGACCCTGCACGCGCAGACCGGCAGCGTCGGCAACAGCGAAGGCCTGCGGCGCCTGCTGCTGTCGATCGTCAATGACTTGCGCGTGGTGCCGATCCTGCTGGCCCGGCAGCTGGCGCGCATGCGTGCGGCCGTGGCGCTGGAGCCGGCGCAGCGGGTGGCGCTGGCCCAGCTGACCCGCGACATCCACGCGCCGCTGGCCAACCGGCTGGGCATCTGGCAGCTGAAGTGGGAGCTGGAGGACCTGGCGTTCCGTTTCCTGGAGCCGGACACCTACCGTCAGATCGCACACCAGCTGGACGAAAAAAGAACCGGTCGCGAACGCTACATCGAGTCGGTGAAGAAAACGCTGCATGCGGCACTGGCCGAGCAGGGGATCCAGGCCCAGATCAGCGGGCGGCCCAAGCACATCTACAGCATCTGGCGGAAGATGCAGAAGAAGCAGGTGGCGATGGAAGAGCTGTACGACCTGCGTGCGGTGCGCGTGGCGGTGGACGACGTGGCGCCGTGCTACGCGGCGCTCGGCGTGGTGCATGCGCTATGGCTGCCGGTGCCCAGCGAGTTCGACGACTACATCGCCCGGCCCAAGGCCAACGAATACCGCTCGCTGCACACCGCCGTGGTCGGTCCCGAAGGGCGCACGCTCGAAGTGCAGATCAGGACCCACGAGATGCACGCGCAGGCCGAGCTCGGCGTCGCGGCGCACTGGCGCTACAAGGAAGGCAAGGGCGGCGACAAGGCCTTCGATCGAAAGATCGCGTGGATGCGCAGGCTGCTGGATAACGCCGGTGACGGCGGTGTCGACGCCGATCGTTCCCTCGCCGGCGAGCTGGGCGCGGCGCTGGCCGAAGAGCGGGTGTACACGCTGACCCCCAAGGGCGAGGTGATCGACCTGCCGCGAGGCGGCACCGTACTGGACTTCGCCTACCACGTGCACACCATGGTCGGGCACCGCACCCGCGGCGCCAAGGTCAACGGCCGCATCGTCCCGCTCGGCCACCAGCTGCGCAGCGGCGACCGGGTCGAAATCCTGACCGCCAAGACCGGCGAACCGCGACGCGACTGGCTGCTGGCCTCCAACGGCTTCCTCGCCAGCGGCCGCGCGCGCGACAAGGTGCGCGCCTGGTTCCACAAGCTGGACCGGGCGCGCAACGTGCAGGCCGGGCGCGAGGTCCTGGAGCGCGAACTCAAGCGGCTGGGCCTGCATCGTGCCGATCTGGCGGCAGTGGTCAAACGCTTCCACGCCGAGAGCATCGACGACTTGTACATCCAGGTGGCGCTAGGCGACGTCGGTCCCAGCCAGATCGGGCGTGCCCTGCACGAGGAACAGCGCGCCGCCGCCGAACCTGCCGCGCCGGTCCCGGCAAGACGCCCGGCGCGTCGGCCCGCTACGGCTTCGCGTTCGAAGTTCACGGTTGAAGGGGTGGGCAACCTGCTAGTCCAGCTCGCGCGTTGCTGCCTGCCGGTATCCGGCGAGACCATCGCCGGATACCTCACGCGCGGTCTCGGGGTCACCGTGCACCGCGAGCGGTGCCCCGCGCTGCAGCGGCTGGCGGCGGCCAATCCGCAGCGGGTGCTGCCGGTGGAGTGGGGCGTGGCCGGCGGTGGCTACGAGGTCGACGTGCAGATCAAGGCCCTGGACCGGAAGTGGCTGTTGAAGGACATCACCACCCTCATTGCGCAGGAGAACGTCCACGTCACCGACATCCAGAGCGACAACGTGCGCAACAGCGGCCGGGCGCTGCTGCGCCTGCGGCTGAAGGTGAGCGACTACGGCCAGCTGTCGACGCTGCTGGGCAAGCTGGACGCGCTTCCAGGGGTGGAGCAAGCGCGACGTTCAGGCTGAATGGCTATGCTGCCGTGGTGACGCCAACGCCCCAAAACCCGCGCGACGGGCGCATCGATCCGGTGGCCGACTGGTCACGGCCGCCGGCCGCGCATCGCCCTGGACCTGCGCGACCGTCTGTGCCGCCATGGCGCGATCGCCAATACTGGCGCTGGGCGGCGCTGCTGGTCGTGGTGCTGGCCGTTGCACTGGTGTCCTTTCGCGGCCGGATCGCCGAGACGCTGTGGCCGGACACGCAGGTGCAGCGTCTGCTTTCGGAAGGCGAACTTGCCCTTGCACAAGGGCGGCTGACGGCCGCGGACGGCAGTGGCGCGCGGCAAAGGTTCGAAGCGGCCCTCGCACTCGATTCGGATCGCAGCGAGGCCAGCGATGGCCTGCGTCGCGTGGGCGATGCGGCACTGGCGCGCGCCAGCAGTGCGCTGCGCGGGGGGCGGCGGGACGAGGCGCGTGCGGCGCTGGCGCTGGCGCGTGAGCTGCAGGTGCCGAGCGCAGCGACCGACGCGATGGCAGAAGTCCTGCGCCTGCAGGATTCCGAAAGCAATGGTGTAGCCCTGTTGCTGCAGCGGGCGCGCCTGGCGCACGAGGCTGGACAGCTGGACGGAAGCGAAGATTCCGCCTTGCCTCTCTACCAGCAGGTGCTCAGCCTCGAGCCGCAGCTGACCACGGCCCTGGAGGGGCGCGAAGATGCGCTCACCGACCTGCTGCAGCAGGCGCGCGCGGCGCTGGAGGAGGACCGACCGGGTGCTGCAGCCAGGCTCGTCGAGCGGGCCAGGCAATTCGACCCGGGGCACGTGGACCTGCCTGCGGTCCAGGCCGAGCTGGCGCGCGCCCTGGAGGCCCGGCGCGCGCGCGCGGCCGCGCTGCTCTCGCGGGGGCGACTGGACGCCGCCACATCCGCCTACCGGAAGGTGCTCGAAGCCATGCCGGATGATGCGGTCGCTTTGCAGGCCCTGGAGCGGATTGGGGCGCAGTACGCGGAACGGTCGCAGCGCCGCGCCGCCGACTTCGACTTCGACGCCGCGGAAGCGCTTCTGGAAAAGGCCAGGGAGCTGTCGCCGGCGGGTCCCGAGGTAGGCAGTGCGCAAATCGCACTGGCGCGTGCACGGCGATCCCAGTCGCGGCTTGAACAGCCGATTGCCCCTGCGCGAAGGGAGGCCCGGCTGAATGTCCTCCTCGAAGAGATGCAGGCGGCGGAGGAGCGCGGGAACTGGCTCACTCCGCCCGGCGAGAGCGCCTTCGACAAGCTGCGCGCCGCACAGGCGCTGTGGCCGGAACATGCGTCGGTGCGACGCGCCACGACGCGCCTCGTTCCTGCCACGCGTGAGTGCTTCGAGGACGAGTTGCGCGGCAACCGGATCGGCCGCGCCCGATCCTGCTACGACGCCTGGCTGGCGCTCGATCCGGGCAGTGCGCAGCTGGCGGACGCACGGCGACGCCTTGCGCAGAAGTGGGTGGCGGTGGGCACCGAGCGTCTGGGCGCGGGCGACGTGGCATTCGCCACGCGCGCCCTGCAGGAGGCGCGTGCGCTGGATGCCAATGCTCCGGGTGTCGACGAGTTTGGAAGGCGCGTCACGGCCGCTCAATCGGGAGGAGGCTGAGCCGCTTGCCTCTCGTGGGCGGGTGTCTTGATCTCGTGCAGCAAGGCATCGAGCCGTTTGGCCAGGCTTTCCCAGGAGCAAGCCACCACCGCTTCGGAGTCGACGTCCCAGGACTGCACGGGCCCCCTCATTTTCGCTTGCAGCAGCGTGCTCAAGCACACCGCTATCGACACGGCTTCATTGGCGCAGCTCACGCCTCGGCGGCTTTCGCGCAGCAGTGTTCCGATGGTGTCATTCGGGTCGTCGGAGAGGTGGACGATCGGGCGTCGCGCCCACAGATACTCATAGATCTTCCCGGGGATTTGCGTCGCCTCGTCGTTGGCGATGTTGACCAGGACATCGGCATGGGACTGCAGCTGCAGTACTTCCAGGTGCGGCACGAAGCCCAGTAGCCGGATCTGCTCTGGCAGCCGTCGCGCCGCCTCCACGATCTCGCCTGGAAGCGTCACCGCGGCGATGTTCAGGCGTACCCCGGGCAGTGCCGCGACTGCTTTCAGCAGCGCGCTCGCCCGCCTGAAGCGATAGAAGCTCCCGGTATAGAGCAGTTCCAACCGATCCGGATCGAAAACGACCGACCCTGGTGGCAGGGCGGCGGACCTGCGGCCGTCATGGCCCTGGGTGAGCACGCTCACGCCAATGCTGCGGCCGTGTCGCTGCGCAAGCAGGCTGGCCGCACCGCTGTTGGTCACGATGATGTGGTCTGCTGCCGTGCACACGGCACTTTCCAGGCGTCGTGCCTTGCGCCGCCACTGACGCGGAGTGTATGTCGCAAGAACGGGGTCCCCCAGATCCGCAAGCCAGGGCACTCCCTGTTCCCTGCAGAGCAATCCGAGCTGCAGCGTGGTGGCCGGCTCATGCGAACTGATGGCCACGTCGGGACGCAGATCCCGGAGCAGTCGATTCATTTCGCGGCGGGCCCACGGATACCACTCCCCACGCACATCAGGAAACACGACCAGCGCCGCGATCTTCTGGAGTCGGTCCCAGGCCTCTTTTTTCCAGTTGGCGCCGTGGACACGGACTGGTCCGGCCACTGCCGGCTGGAGCGTCTTGTCGTGGGCAGCGGCGTTGTGCGCCTTTCGCTTTCGAACGGCGGCCATCAGCCCGCGCACGGGTCCGGCATAGGTCCGGTGCACCCGGACCCCTGCCGGGAGTTGCGGCAGGCCTGCACCGGAGCTTCCCAGGTCAATCGTCAGGACGTGCACCTCGTGGCCCAGGCGCACCAGTTCGCTCGCCAGATAGCTCCAGCGAAGCGACTGGGGAGACGGACTGGGAGGAAACTCGTAGGCGATCAGCAGCAGTCGCAATGCAGGCCTCGCTCGCACGGCAGGGACGACACCATCTTCATCGGGCCTGGCTGTGTCCAGGGGCGTGACCGAATGTATCGGTGACCGGCGCGCGCGCACTTTCGAAGGAAAAATGACGCCGTACGTTCTCCTTTCCGGCTGCTGCAAGGCCTCGCCACAGGCTCTGGTCTTCGTGCAGTACCACCACGGCGTCGGCGAACGCCTCGGCACCATCTGCAATCAAGACGTCGGTCCGGTGTTCGAGGTGCATGCCTTCGGAGGCGCACGGCGTGGCCACGGTGGGCAGGCCGTGTGCCATGTAGTGGTTCACCTTGCCTTTCACGCCGGCGCCGAAGCGCAGCGGCGCCAGCCCCACCCTGCAGCGGGAAACGAGGCGGCCAAGGTCGGGCACATGTCCATGGAACCTGACGCCTGCCTGGCTGTGACCGGAACCGACCTGCGATTCCAGGTCTTCGCCCACCAGCTCCAGGGTGCACTCGGGAAGCCGGCCACGGACGATGGGAAAAATCTCGCTCAGCAGCCACCTGGCCGCATCGATGTTCGGAGGATGCCTGCCGCCCCCGACGAACAGGAGCCCATGCCGGTCTTCGGGCCCGGGCGTGGCCGTCTCGGATTCGTGCAGGTTGGGCAAGACCAGGACGCGGGCAGCAGGCACCAGATTTTCAATCAGGGCTTTTTCCGTGGGACTGACCACCCATGTGACGTCGGAGCGGCGGATTGCGGACAACTCCCGGGCACGCGTTGCGCCAGACGCCCGTGCGAGCGCGCGATTGCCGGTCAGCTCAGCCTCGCGTTGCTCTCGTAGATGGTGCAGGTCCACGGTGTCGAACACGATCAGCGCGCGCGGACTGAGGTGCCTGGCCATTGCGATCCAGTAGCTCGCCAGGTGATGCCTGGCCACGACGACGGCAGCGCAGTCGACGCAGTTTTCGGCAAACCAGGACGGAATGGATTGCGTCGAGGGAACCCGGCGCACCTGCACTCCTGTGCCCCGCAATGCGGTGGCGTGAGCGCCATCGGCCCCGTCTTCAGCCAGGAAATGCACGTCGTATCCGTCCCCGGCCATCAGCTTCATCAGGTTGAACGCGCGCAGTGATCCGGAATCGCGGTTTGCCCGCGGCACGCCGCTGTCGACGAAAAGGATCGAGCCCGCCATCGGCAAGCGGGTGAGCGGGTCCCCGTCCGGCTGGGCCCCATTCCGGGATGTTCGACTGGTCCTGACGGCCTTGTCCACGGCCGATCCAATTCCGTTCGAAGCGGCTGCCACTCGCCAGCGATGGAGCCTTGAGCGGAATTTGCCCCATTCGTAGCGCAGGTGGACGTCGATTGACATTGATGTCTCGTGAACTTGGCCAGTGCGCACCCGACCGGCAGCGGCGCGCTGCGATAGACTCGCCGGATTCCCCATTGTCGCATCCCCGTGCCCCGCTACGACCACGACGAAACAGCCGAGGAACACCTGGACCACGACGATGCACCGGCATGGCGTCGATGGTTGATCACGGGCGTGCTCG
>JBDNHW010000060.1:0-2054 GCA_041688625.1 Pseudoxanthomonas sp. | reverse complement strand
GCGCGCGCGTGGACCGGCGTGCGCTTCATGGTCTTCGACCTTCCCCGCCATCGCGGTCGCTTTGACCAGCGCGTGCAACACATGCGGGTCCTCACCCGGCACGCAGGCGTGGCGTGGCTGCAACCGGTCCACCAATACCGTCTGGCCAGTCGAGCGGAGCTGGAGCGGCGCCTGCACCAGGTGGTGCACAGCGGCGGCGAAGGGCTGATGCTGCATCACCACGATGCGATCTACCGCAGCGGGCGCAGCGAGCATCTGTTGAAGCTGAAGACCCACGAGGACGCGGAGGCGCGGGTGGTCGCGTACACAGGGGGCAAAGGCAAGTACGCGGGCATGGTGGGGGCGCTGGTGGTGGAGCAGCCGGACGGGCGCCGATTCAGGCTGGGCAGCGGCCTGAGCGACGCCGATCGCGCGGCGCCGCCGCCGATCGGCGCACTGGTCACCTACCGCTACAGCGGCCTCACCAGCACCGGCCTGCCGCGCTTTGCCCGGTTCGTGCGGGTGCGCCATGAGCCGGCACCGCCGGATCCCTGATGACACGCCTGGTCGCCACGCGCGGGCGCAGCGGGGACCATCGCACGATCAGAAGCTCCCTTCCTGGAAATCCACGAAAGCCTGCATCAGCTCCTGCTTCGTGTTCATCACGAACGGACCGTGACGCATCACCGGCTCGCGCAGCGGCCGGCCCGCCACCAGGATCAGCCGCGCGCCTTGTGCGCCTGCGGCCAGCCGCAGCACGTCGCCGCCGCCGAGCACCGCCATCTCCTGGCGCTCCAGCACGCGGGCGTCGACGCCATCGCCCACGGTCGCCGAGCCCTCGAACGCGTAGGCGAACGCGCTGTGCCCGTCGGGCAGCGCGTAGTCCCATGCGGTGCCAGGCGACAGGGTGATGTCCAGGTACAGCGGGTCGGTGGCGGGCTGCACGATCGGACCGGCCACCTCGCCCACGCTGCCGGCGATGACTTTCACTTCAACGCCCGGGGCCGGATGCGCGACGGGGATCTGCCCGGGCGCGAACTCCTGGTATCTCGGCGCGGTCATCTTGTCGCGCGCCGGCAGGTTCACCCACAGCTGGAAGCCGCGCATGCGGCCGGATTGCTGCTCGGGCATCTCCGAATGGATCAGCCCGCGGCCTGCAGTCATCCACTGCACGCTGCCGGGCGTCAGCAGCCCTTCGTTGCCGTGGTTGTCCTTGTGGCGCATGCGCCCATCGAGCATGTAGGTCACGGTTTCGAAGCCGCGGTGCGGGTGGCTTGGGAAGCCGGCGATGTAGTCTTCGGCGCGATCGGTTCCGAACTCGTCGAGCAGCAGGAAGGGGTCGAGGTCCGGCAGCTCGGCGCCGCCGATGACGCGGGTCAGCTTGACGCCTGCGCCGTCGGAGGTGGCACTGCCGCGTATCTTGCGCGCGATGCGGGCATGGGTTTGCTGGGTGGTGGTCATCGGGGACTCCTGCGGCGGGCTGCCGGAAACACGGGGCCGCAGAATGTCGAGTGGAACGCTGGTGATTGGAAACCATCGTTCCAGCTGCGCGAGGGTTGGGTGGATCGGCTTCCCACGGCAGGATGCGTTTCAGTCATGCGGGGAGAGCTCGCGCCGGGACGGCGCTCCCACTTGCGCGGGGGACGGCGCTCCCACTTGCGCGGGGCGGTGGATTCGAGTCGCGCCGTGAGGGCGTGGTTGACGGTCGCGTGCGAGGCCGTTCCTGCAGGGGTGTGATGCGCGTGGCAGCACATAGCGAAAGCCCTGGCTGCCGCAGGAGCGCCCCATGGGCGCGAGCCCTTCAATGGGCTGGCGCATTGGGGCAGAGCTCGCGCCCGTGGGGCGCTCCTACGTCGGGCGGCGGCTGGCTGGGGAGAGCTCGCGCCGGGACGGCGCTCCCACTTGCACGGGGCGGTGGATTCGCGTCGCGCCGTGATTGGCTGGGAGGAGCTTCGCGATGATCGCGGTCAGGCCACGTAGACAGACTTGATGTTCATGAACTCATGGATGCCGTGTTCGGCCAGTTCGCGGCCGTAGCCGGAGCGCTTGATGCCGCCGAAGGGCATGCGTACGTC
>JBDNHW010000059.1:0-4048 GCA_041688625.1 Pseudoxanthomonas sp. | reverse complement strand
GTCGACCTTGGCGATGTCGCCGGTGCGGAACCAGCCGCCCTCGAAGAACGCCTCGCGGGTCTCCTCCGCCTGCTGCCAGTAACCGGTGGTCATGTGCGGACCCCGCGCGCACAGCTCGCCCGGCTCGCCCATGGGAACTTCATTGCCGTTCTCGTCGCGCAGGCTGATTTCCACCTCCGCCAGTGGCAAGCCGATCGAACCCACCGGGTTCGGTGCATCCCAGCGGTTGTAGGTGATTGCTCCGCTGGTTTCGGACAGTCCATAGCCCTCCACCACCTGCAGGCCGGTCACCTCTTTCCAGCGCTCGGCGGTGGCCCGGCGCAAGGCGGTGCCGCCCTGCAGGCACAGTTTGAGGCCGGAAAAATCGAGCCTGGCGAAATCCGGCGAATTGAGCACCGCGTCATACAGCGTGTTCACTCCCGAGAAGAACGCTGGCTTGACCTTGGCGAACGTCGCAATCAGGCCCGGGATGTCGCGCGGGTTGGTCACCAGTACCGCGTGGAAACCGTGCGCGAGGGTGAAGATCAGGTTGCTGTAGGCGGCAATGTGGTAGACCGGCAGGCAGATCAGCACGACGTCGGTGTCGGCTTCGATGGCGCGTCCAAAGCACTGCTCGGCCGAGGCGATGTTGGCGATTACGGCCTTGTGTGACAGCACTGCGCCCTTCGAAAGGCCGGTGGTTCCGCCGGTGTACTGGAGCTGCGCGGTGTCTTCGGGACCCGCGTGGGATTGCACGCGCGGCATGTCCTTGCCGTCCTTGAGCGCCTGCGGCCAGCGGATCGCGCCGGGGATCGAGAACGGCGGGATCATCTTCTTGACGTGCTTGAGCACGGTGTCCACGAGCAGCGACTTGGGAAACGGCAGCATGTCGCCGACACGCGTGGTGATGACGTGCTTCACCGGCGCGCCCTGGAGGGCCTCGGCGGCGACAGAACCGAAGTTGTCGAGCACGATCAGCACCGACGCACCGGAATCGGACAGCTGGTGCTGCAGCTCGCGCGCCGTGTACATCGGGTTCACCAGCACCGCGACCAGGTCGGCTCGCAACACCCCGAGTACCGCCACCGGATACTGCAGCAGGTTGGGCAGCATGATCGCCACGCGCGCGCCGGCCTGCAGTCCCAATCCGCTGCGCAGGTAGGCGGCAAGATCGGCGCTGAGGCGATTCACCTCGGCGAAGCTGAGGCTGTGATCCAGGTTGGTGGCGGCGGGTCGATCGGCGTGGCGCTCGCACGCCTCCACCAGCATCTGCGGCAGCGTCTGTCCGCTGTCGAAGGCGCGCGTGCCCACGTCGACGAACTCCGCCTGTGCCAGAGGCGAAGTAACGTTGCTTCCGAATGGCTTGTCCAACTGCGATTCCCCTAGGTGCTGATGATCCCTTGGCGTGCGCCGCGTCGGCCGCGCCTCCCTCGGCAACCTTACCGCCCGGAGCCGGTGATTGCCACGATCAGCGCCGCCACCGCAGTGGCGGCTTGGGATTGGCGTGCTCCGCCACGGGCCGCAGCACTCACAGCTGCTCTCGCAGCAGGCGGCTCGCGTAATTGCGCGCACGGGCCAGTGGCGACCACTGGTCGACCTCGGCCAGGGTGAGTTGGTCGGAGTGGGCCAGGTCGTCGGCGATCGATGCGTCCAGAGCCTCGACCAGCGCCTGGTCGCGCACCGCCAGAGCGAGTTCGCGATTGAGCTCGGTGGAGCGGCTGTCGAAGTTGGGGGAGCCGATCAACGCAAGCTCATCATCGATGACCATCACCTTGGCATGCAGGAAGGTCGGACGGTACTCGAATACGCGCACTCCGGCCTGGAGCAGATCCCGGTAGTAGGTTCGGCTCGCGTAGCGCACGAAGATCGAATCCTGGTGTTCGCCCGGCACCAGCAGGGTCACATCGACACCGCGACGCGCCGCAGCCAGCAAGCCGACGTCCAGCGACGGGTCCGGGACGTAGTACGGCGTCTGGACCACGATGCGCTCGCGGGCGCTGCGCAACAGGAACCAGTAGGTGAACGGGATGCCAGTGAAACGTTCGTTCGCCGCCGTGCTGATCGGTACTATCCCTGCGCTGCCCAGCGCATCGATGGTCGGAAAGATTCGCTCGCCTGTCAGCACCACGCCTGAGGCCAGCCGCCAGTCCTCGGCGAAGGATCCCTGCAGGTAGCGTACGGCGGGGCCCTCGATACGGAAATGGTCGTCGCGCCAGTGCTTAGGGTCCTGCGCGTCCCCCGTCCACTCCTCAGCGATTCCCGCGCCCCCGGTGAAACCCACCCGCCCGTCGACCACCAGCACCTTGCGGTGCGTGCGGTGCTGGGCGCGACGCAGAGTGCTCCAGCGCAGCGGCCTGAACCAGACCACCTGGCAACCGGCCGCTCGCATCATTTCCACCCATCTGTCGTCGATCTTCCGCGCACCGAATGCGTCCAGCAGCACCCGCACTTCGACCCCGCGGCGGGCCGCAGCCGCGAGTTCGTTGGCGAAGGATTCGGCGATGTCCCCCTTCCAGTAGACATAGGTGAGGAAATTGATCGACTCGCGCGCGCCACGTATCGAATCCAGCATTGGCGGGAATATCTCTTCGCCGTTGACCAGCAGGTCCACACGGTTGTCTTCCAGCACCGGTGAACCCAGGTTGGCGGCCAGCGCGGTCATGGCGGCCGACGCGGGAAGTCCCTCCGCGACATTCATGCGATCCGGGGGCAGGTCCACCGGCTCGGGCGATACCAACACATACAGCGCCCAGAGCAGACTCACGATCCCGACTACTGCCAGGAAGCGGATCAGTTTCTGCTTCGGTGTCGTGCCTGCCGCTTGGTGACCATTTGCATTCCCCACCGGGCAAACCTCGTTTCCTGTCGAGGCCTGACGATAGCGCGAGGCCGGTTAAGACCCTGCACGGTGGCGACACGGCCGCTCGTGATTCCCTCCCGAGTTCGGAGCGGATACTACGAACAGCGGTCTCGTGACGATCCCGGATTCCGGAGCCGACAATTGCTGTGCCTTGGACGGAGTACTCCGCTTCCGCCGGCCAGGAGCCTCGGCGAGTGCGCTCGCACGTGGAGGAGCTTCCTTCCTTCCCTTTCTTTGTCCCGCACGCGGGCGAGAAGCGCGTGTCGTAGTGACTCTTGCGGCACCTGATCGTTAGGCCGTCTCACCTCGCAAACGCATCTGCGCCTGGTCCTGCCTCGCCTTCGAAGTTGCCACTGGCGATACTGCAGTCATCGCCATCGAGACGGAGACCGCTGCATGAAGATCCTGCGCACGCCCGAAGAACGCTTCAGCCATCTGCCCGACTTCGAGTGGCAGCCCGGTCATGTCGAGATCACCGACGGCCGCAACGAGCGCCTGCGCGTCGGCAGCGTCGAGGCCGGGCCTGCGACGGGGCCGGTGGTGCTGCTGATGCACGGCGAGCCCTCGTGGTCGTTCCTCTACCGCTTCATGATCAGGCACCTGGCCGACGGTGGCTGCCGCGTGATCGCGCCTGATCTTGTCGGCTTCGGTCGCTCCGACAAACCCGCCGGGCAGGACGACTACACCTATGCGCGCCATGTCGAGTGGATGAGCCTGTGGCTCGAGGCGAGTGGCCTGCGTGACATCACCCTGTTCTGCCAGGACTGGGGCGGGCTGATCGGATTGCGTCTGGTGGCGGCGTTTCCGGAGCGCTTCGCCCTCGTGGTCACCGCCAATACCTTCCTGCCCACCGGCGACCATCCGCCGGGGGACGCGTTACAGGCGACAGCAGGCCCGTCGGAAGCAGCGAGGTGGCGGCCAGGGCGGCCGGTGCGGTCAGGAAGCTGCGTCGGGTAAGCGCCATCCGTACTCTCCGATCCAGGCCAGCGAGGCCCTTTGCGGCTTCAACGCGGTCTGGCGATGGCTTCGGACACTACAGGTCTACTTTTTCCTGATCGGCCAAAGCCGCCTTTCAAATCCATGTAGCGCGTCAAGTCGGCCGCGGCCGCCTCACGCCTGCATCTGCGCCAAGGCGAAATCCAGTCCTGCCCGGATCGCCGCCACCTGCGCGGCATTGCACTGCTGCGGTGTTGCCCTGGGGCTGTCGGG
>JBDNHW010000010.1:0-3874 GCA_041688625.1 Pseudoxanthomonas sp. | reverse complement strand
GGACTTCCTGCGCGACCACACCTGCGACACCCTCTACCTGGTCGGCGACATCCTCGACGGCTGGCAGCTGCGCAAGGGCTGGTGCTGGCCGCAGTCGCACAACGACGTGCTGCAGAAGCTGCTGCGCTGCGCGCGCAAGGGCACGCGGGTCATCTACGTTCCCGGCAACCACGACGAAAGCTCGCGCAGCGACTGCACGATTTCGATGCCGACGCGCTGCACCTGTCCACCGAGGGCCCGCTGGGGCTCGCCGCACGCCGCTACGCAATGAAGCACGGCCTGCCGTTCACCACCGCTTACCACACGCGCTTTCCCGAATACTTGTACGCGCGCCTGCGCATCCCGCTGTCGTGGACCTACGCCTACCTGCGCTGGTTCCACGGTCCGTCCAAGGCGATCCTGGCGCCGACGCAGTTCGTGGTGCGCGACCTGGAAGATGTCGGTTTCCGCAACGTGCGACTGTGGCCGCGCGGCGTCGACCACACCATATTCCGGCCACGTGAGGTGAATCGCCTGGGCACCACGCCGCCGATCTTCCTGTACGTCGGGCGGGTGACCGTGGAGAAGAACATCGAGGCGTTCCTCGCCCTCGACCTGCCTGGCTCCAAGTGGGTCGCCGGTGCCGGCACCGCGGTCGAGGGGGTCAAGCGGCGCTATCCAGACGTGAACTACCTGGGCCTGCTCAACCAGGAGCAGCTGGCCGAGGTCTGCGCGTCCGCCGACGTCTTCGTGTTCCCCAGCAAGACCGACACGTTCGGGCTGGTGCTGCTCGAGACGTTGGCGTGCGGCCTTCCCGTGGCCGCGTATCCGGTGACCGGTCCGCTGGACGTGATCGGTGATTCGAAGGCAGGTGCCCTGCACGAAGACCTGCGCACGGCGTGCCTGGAGGCGGTGAAGCTCAGGCGCGAGGATGCGGTCGAGCACTCCAGGAACTTCTCCTGGCGAGCGGCTACCGAGCAGTTCCTGAGCTATCTGCATCCGCGGACCAGGAACATCGAGCCGGCGGTCGACATCCGGCGACCACACGCCGCCCAGGGCTGATCGATGGCCGCGCTACGTCTATTGACCGCGTCGGTGGCGTACCGGAGAATCCGCGCCTGAAGGGGAGTAGCTCCCAATCGCTGAGGCCGTCATCACGGGCGCAATGCCCCGGTCCAGCAGCCCACCAGTGAACCGGTGGGCGGGCAAGACCTTCGCCGCAATTGCGACAGGTCGTATTCCCGGGCTCCCCATCTGATCCCGTGCAGACGTCTCGAACTTTGCGTTCGTGGCGTCTTTCTTTCATGGGAGCAGCAAGATGGAAACGATTGGCAACCCCTGGTTGTGGGGTGGATTCCTGGTGGTGGTGGTTTTGGCGCTGCTGGTCGACCTGGTGCTGATGCGCCACGGCGGGCCGCACCGGGTGACGTTCCGCGAGGCGCTGTACTGGAGCGCGGGCTGGGTGACCCTGGCGCTGGCGTTCAATGCCGGCCTGTGGTGGTATCTGACGGAAACGGCGGGCGCAGCGGTGGGCAACAAGGTCGGCCTGGAATTCCTGACCGGCTACCTGGTCGAGAAGTCGCTGGCGATCGACAACATCTTCGTCTTCCTGATGCTGTTCACCTACTTCGGCGTGCCTCCGCAGTCGCAACAGCGGGTGCTGATCCTGGGCGTGCTGGGCGCCATCGTGCTTCGCGCGATCATGATCTTCATCGGCGCGGCGCTGATCGTGCGCTTCCACTGGATCCTCTACATCTTCGGTGCGTTCCTGCTTCTGACCGGCGTCAAGATGTGGCTGGCCGCGGGCAAGGCACCGGACATGGACAAGAACCCGATCCTGCGCTGGATCACCGGGCACCTGCCGCTGATCCGCCGCTACCAGGGCGAGGCGCTGTGGATCGGAACTGGAAGCCGGCGCAAGTACACGCCGCTGTTCATCGTGCTTGTGATGATCGCGATCACCGACGTGATCTTCGCCGTGGACTCCATTCCCGCGATTTTCGCCATCACTACCGACCCGTTCGTCGTGCTCACCTCGAACGTGTTCGCGGTGCTGGGGCTGCGCGCAATGTTCTTCCTGCTGGCCGGCATGGCCGACCGCTTCCACCTGCTGCCCTACGGGCTGGCGCTGGTGCTGGGCTTCATCGGCACCAAGATGCTGATCGTGGACGTGTTCAAGATCCCGGTCATGGTCTCGCTGGGCGTGGTGGTGGCGATCATCGCCACGACCGTGCTGTTGAGCCTCAAGCGTCCGCTGCCCGAGGCACGATGAGGTAACCGGGTAGCCGGTTTTGCGAAAGGTGAAGGAAGACGAGGGCCAGCGGACCCCACGGCATTTGGCCGACACCGCTGGACGGGGGTTGGCGCGCACCAACCCCCGTCTGTTGCCTCGGTGCAGGCTCACTCGCGTGGCCAGTCTTCGTCACCCCGCGGAGAGGAACCTCCGGCTGCCTGCAGGAGGGAGCCCTTGTTCTTGTTCGCGCCTGCTAGCTCCACGAAGAAAGAATTGCGCTTGCCGCCGGTCAGTCCGTGTTGTCAACCAGGCTCTGCGACGCCCCGTTGCCGGTGCCAACCGGCCCGATCGTGTTCAGGTCGACGCCCTCGATGCAGGCCACGTTGAAGCCGTACTCGTTCGGCGCGCTGCGCCGCTGATGATGGGTATAGATTCCACAGACACCGCAGAAGAAAGGCTTCGCCTGCATTGTGTTTCACTGGTAAAGGCCGAGCTTTTCGGCCCCGCGCACCACCCGCAACCGGTCCAGCGTCACACCCGCCATCAACGCTACATTGCGACTGCACAGCGAACAGTTGCATCGGCGCAGGTTTTCGAAACCGTTCTCCAGATCGACCTCGAACTCCACCGCCTTGCAGTGGCATGTCCCTTTCATCGTTTCCATCTCGATCCTCGGAATCGTGGCAGCCGAAGAACCGGCATGAGTGACCATTATCGCCGGACCGCTTCACCCTTGAACTCGGCCGTGAACTTCTGACGTTTCTCCATCGAACACCTGCGTGCAGGGATTGTCCTCGCCTCGTCGTGTCCGAGGAATCCGGGGTGGTCCAACCTGACCCCGTTGTTGCCTTACCCCATTGTTGCCTTAGGAATTCCCGATTAGCACCGAACCTCCGCAGTCTCACCTGATGAGCCTGCGAAGACAAAGACTCCTGGTGACCGAAGCGTACGAGGAGAGCGATGATGGCGATCAACCGAGCGCAATTTCAGCTGGGATTGTCGATGGCTGAGTTTTTACAGCTCTACGGGTCTGAAGCCCTCTGCCGAGCAGCGCTGGAGCAGATGCGTTGGCCGAACGGGTTTCGCTGTCCCCGCTGTGAGTCCAGCGATTACTCGCGCCATGAGCGCGATCAGCAATCGCTCTGGCAGTGCAGACGGTGCCGGCACCAGACCAGTCTGCTGGCGGGGACGGTGTTTCAGGCCAGCAAGCTGCCCCTACGTACGTGGTTTCTGGCCTTGCACCTGTTGACCCAGTCCAAGAACAATCTGTCCGCCTTGGCGCTCAAGCGCCAGTTGGGGGTTGCCTGTAAAACCGCCTGGTTGATCAAGCACAAGCTCATGGATGTGATGGCCGACCGTGAGAGTCGGCGTGTCCTCACTGGCCGGGTGGAGATTGACGACGCCTACCTGGGCGGTGAGCGCTCTGGCGGCGAAGCTGGACGTGGCTCGGAAAACAAGCTGCCGTTTGCCGCGGCCGTGCAGACAAAAGAGAAAGGCCATCCGATGTTCGTATGTTTCGATCCGGTGGCCGCGTTCTCTGGCCGGGAGATCGCCACCTGGAGTGCGCATGTATTGAGCACCGAGACCGTGGTCTGGTCGGATGGTCTGCGTTGCTTCAACGCGCTCGCCGCCCATGTCGCCGAGCACAACCGCGAAATCGTC
>JBDNHW010000058.1:0-22161 GCA_041688625.1 Pseudoxanthomonas sp. | reverse complement strand
GTGAAATCGAGTCACTCAACAGCGACTGCTTCTGCATCACCCTGGACCCGGCAGCACTGCGCCGCGCACTGCAATCGCAATTGCAGCAACCCGACCTGTTCGATCTGATCACGGAGCGCGCTCCGCATCTGTTTGCCGCAAATCCGGTCTTCATTACCCGTATCCATCGCGAACGCATGGCGGAGATCGTTCGCACCGTCACGTCAGTCGTAACCCTGCCGGCATATCGCGAAGCGGTACTGGCCTCGGCGCCCGACATCGCCCGTCACGACCCCGGTGGTGCCGGCGGTGTTTTCCTTGGTTACGATTTCCACGTCACCGAAGGCGGGCTTGGACTGATCGAGATCAACACCAATGCCGGTGGTGCGATGCTCAACGTGGCGCTCGCCCGTGCGCAACGCGCCTGTTGCGGTCCGCTGCACGACATGCTCCCTGCAGCTGACGCGATGGAAGCGGCGATTGTCGCCATGTTTCGCAGGGAATGGCAGTCAAGCGGGCGCAGCGGACCCCTGCGCTGCATCGCGATCGTCGACGAGGCGCCGAAGCAGCAATATCTCTATCCGGACTTCCTGCTGTTCCAGGATCTTTTCCGGCGCCATGGCTTCGAGGCCATCATCGTCGATCCCTCGGAGTTGTCGCTGCGCGACGGCGTGCTCCGGAACGGTCCAACGACCGTGGACCTGGTCTACAACCGGCTGACCGATTTTTCGCTGCGCGAGCCCGCCAACGCCGTCCTTCGCGAAGCCTACCTGCAGCACGCCGTGGTGTTGACACCACATCCCCAGGCGCACGCGCTGTACGCCGACAAACGCAGTCTGGCGCTGCTGAGTGACTACCGGCAATTGCAGTCGCTGGGCGTCCCGGCAGCCAGCCGCGACGTCCTGCTGGCCGGGATTCCAGCGACCGAGCGCGTCGACCCTGTCCACGCCGAGCGGCTATGGTCCGAGCGGCGGCACCTGTTCTTCAAGCCGGCAATGGGTTTCGGCAGCCGTGCCGCCTATCGCGGGGACAAGCTCACCCGGCGGGTCTGGCTGGAGATCCTGGCGGGCGACTATGTGGCCCAGGCAATCGTCGCACCGGGAGAGCGCGTGGTCTCCGGTCAGTCGCCGCCGCAGACGCTCAAGTTCGACGTGCGCAACTACGTATACGAAGGCCACGTGCAATGGCTGTCGGCACGGCTTTATCAGGGCCAGACCACCAACTTCCGTACCCCGGGAGGCGGCTTTGCGCCGGTTTATGTCCAGCCGCAGGCCGCAACGACCGGCGCAACCGTGACCGCCGAGCGTATCGAAGAAGAGTGAACCGGGCGCGTTGAGCGGTGGCGGAACCTTGAACGCCATCGGATCCGTCGACAGCCACGGATACGGGGCGCTTCTGCACGGTCTGCGTGGCGCTTTCGGCCATTGGACCGGTGGCTCGAAGCCGCTGGAAGTGGTCGGCTCGACGCAACATACCGGGGACGCGGCTGGCTGGTAGCCGGCCGCGCCTTCGGGCTTTACATGCCGTGGTGCGTGGCGAACTCGGCCTTGCTCACGCTGCCGTCCTTGTTTGCATCGAGCATGCCGAAATGCGCGGCCAGCGGATGGTCGGCTGGAATCTCGCCCTTGCTTAGCTTGCCATCCTGGTTCTTGTCGAGCGTGGCGAATTGTTCCGCCGCCATCTTCTGGTGGTCGACGGCTTTCATGCCGGCCATCTCCATCTTGCTGTGATCCATCTTGCTGTGATCCATCCTGCCGTGCTGCATGTCCATCATGCCGTGGCCCATCGACCCGTGCTGCATGCCCATCATCGCGTGATGCTTGGCGAACTCGGTCTTGCTGAGGCTGCCGTCGTTGTTAGTGTCGAGCTTGGCAAACTGGGCCATGGCCATTTTCTGATGGTCGGCTTCGCTCATGCCGGACATACCCATCTTGCCGTGATCCATGGCCTGTGGGTTCGCAGCGGGCGGGGCTGTGCCCTTGACCGGTTCCTGCGCGATCACGGAGCCGGTGGCCAGCATCAGCGAGACGGTGATAAGTGAGGTCAACGATTTCATGGTGGTGCTCCAGTAGCGGGGAAGAGCCTGGTGACAGACGGGCCGTCTACGGGCTCAGGGCGACGGTCATTGGATGGGCGTTGCAGCAAATAGCACATTGTCCGGATGCCGGCATTGGGGATCACGGCCACTGAACTCATGGTAATGACGAGCGCGGCGGCGATCGGCTGAACAGCGGGATAGACACCGGATGCAGCACTCCGGCCGCGATGAGGATGCCAAGTCCGCTGTAATAGAAGTGCGAAGGCGAGCTTCTGCCCAATGTCGCGGACCGTCGCTGTGCCAATCGCGGAGGCGGGCAGGATGCCGCGCAGATCACCTTTGACCTGGGTGGGCGCAGCGCTCGCGCCGCAGAGCCTTCCAGGTCAGGGATCGTCGGGGGCTCGATTCCACGCCAGGCCGCCATTTTGGTGATAACCGGATGAAGAGGGATCGGCCGGTGTTCGGGCGGGGCTTTTCATCGGTTCCAACGACAGTTTTACACTTGCCAACCCGTGCGGGCCTAAGCTTGGTTTCCTGCTGAGGAACCAACGCCAATGCATAGCCTGAGCGCCCTGCTGCTGCTCATTGCCGCCGTCGCGCCGACCGCGGGGGCCAATCCGCGTGTCACCGCCGTCCCCGAACTGGACATCTCACGTTACGCCGGCCACTGGCATGAAATCGCCCGACTCCCGGTAACGTTCCAGAAGAACTGTGCCAGTGACGTCACAGCGGCCTACACCCTGCGCGAAGACGAGCTGATAGGCGTGCGCAACGCCTGCCGGACGGCCAAGGGTGACCCGATCGTCGCTGAAGGCGTGGCCAGGCGCGTGCCGGGCCATCCGGGCCGTCTGCAGGTGAGCTTTGCACCGAGATGGCTGTCGCGCCTGCCCTTCGTTTGGGCCGACTACTGGGTGATCGACCTGGACCCGGGCTACACCTGGGCCGTGGTTGGCGAGCCTGGGCGGGACTACCTGTGGGTCCTGTCGAGGGAACCGAGTATGGACCGCGGCCGGCTTGAGCAGATCAAGGCCAGGGCCGCAGCGATGGGCTATGACCTGGGGCCCTTGGTGATCAGCGCTCCCCTGCGCTAACGAGCCCCTCCATACGCCGTAGTATCCTTGCCGCCCGTGGTCCGGAGGCAAGGCAGATGCAGAGGCGCGTTCTACTGGTTTCACTGATGTTCGTCACCGGCCTTCTCGCTGCGTGCAGCAGCGGTCCGGTGAGGCGCGTTTCCCCGCCTGCGGCCAGCGTGCAGCAGCTCACGGTGAACGTCGATGGAAGCTGGACCGTACTGGTTCGACTGCAGAACTACAGCAGCATTCCCATGCGCTTCGAGAGCACGGACCTGCAGATGGCCGTGGCCGGAGCGCCAGCCGGCCCGTTGATCGCTGCCCCCGGTATCTCGATCGGTCCCGCATCAGCGGACGTGGCCAGCATCGCCCTGCAGCCTTCCTCCCAGGCCAAGATTGCAGTCGCCAATGCCCTGGCCAGCAGGCGCTCGGTCGACTACACCCTGCTGGGCACCGTGGAAGCGGCCCCGGAAGAGGCCAGGTCCAGGACCTTCAAGATCGATACCAGCAATACCTTGAGCCCGGTGCCCGGACTCGACGGCGTGCTGCGCTGAGCGCGGCAGATTTGAAACCAACTCCACCCTCCGGGCGTACCACGTCCCGCGAACATTGCATCGTCACCCACTCAACCAGAGTCCATGCCCCATGAGTAGCTACAAAGCGCCGCTGACCGACATACGATTCGCCATGTTCGACGTGCTTGGGGTCGAGAAGCTCTTCGCGCGGCTTGGTTATTCCGACGCCACGCGGGACGTGCTCGACGCGGTACTGGACGAAGCCGGCCGCTTCACCGAAACGGTGCTGGCGCCGCTGAACAGCGTAGGCGACGAGATCGGCTGCAGCTTCGACAAGGCCAGTGGCGAAGTCACCACGCCGCCTGGCTTCCAGCAGGCCTATACCCAGTTCGTAGAAGGCGGCTGGACCGGCCTGACCGCCTCCCCCGACCACGGCGGCCAGGGGCTTCCGCATGCGGTCGGCGTTCCCTTGAACGAAATGATCAATGCCGCCAACCTGGCATGGGGCAACTTTCCGCTGCTGTCGCACGGTGCGGTAGAAGCGCTCAAGCACCATGGAGAGGACTGGCAGCGCGAAGCATTCCTCAAGCCGATCGTCGAAGGCCGCTGGACAGGCACGATGTGCCTGACCGAACCCCACTGCGGGACCGACCTGGGGCTGATGAAGACCCGAGCCGAGCCCAACGGCGACGGCAGCTACTCGATCAGCGGCACCAAGATCTTCATCACTGCCGGCGAGCACGACCTCACCGAGAACATCGTGCACCTGGTGCTGGCCAAGCTGCCCGACGCCCCGCCCGGTGCCAAGGGCATTTCACTGTTCGTGACGCCCAAGTTCAAGGTCGACCGCGAGGGGGTGATGGGCGAACGCAACGCACTGCGCTGCGGCTCGATCGAACACAAGATGGGCATCAAGGGGTCGGTGACCTGCGTGATGAACTTCGACGGCGCGCAGGGCTACCTGGTCGGTGAGCCGCACAAGGGCCTGGCGGCGATGTTTACGATGATGAACACTGCGCGCCTGGGCGTTGGCCTGCAGGGGCTCGGGCTTTCGGACCGCGCGTATCAGAACGCGCTGGCTTACTCGCTGGACCGGCTGCAGACACGCTCGCTGAGCGGCGCCAAGTTCCCGGACAAGCCGGCTGATCCGATCATCGTCCACCCGGACGTGCGCCGCATGCTGCTCACGGTGAAGTCGCTGGTGGAAGGAAGTCGACTGCTCGCGCTGCACGCCGGCACTTTGATCGACGTGGCCATGCATGCAGAGGATCCCGCCGAGCGCGAACGCGCCGACACCCTGGTGAGCTTCCTGACCCCGATCGCCAAGGCGTGCCAGACCGAATGGGGCATTGAGAACACCTATCACGCGATGCAGTGCTTCGGCGGCCACGGCTACATACGCGAGTACGGCATGGAGCAGCTGGCCCGCGATGCGCGCATCACCACGATCTATGAAGGCACCACGGGCATCCAGGCGCTGGATCTGATCGGGCGCAAGACCGCCGCGACCAAGGCCGCGGGGCTCAAGCTGTTCCTGGCCGAGATCGAGGACTTTGCCCAGCAGCACGAGGGCGACGCGGCGTTGGCCGAATTCATCGGGCCACTGCGTGAGAAGTCGGTCGAATGGGCCGGGCTGACCCAGCGGATCCTGCAGCGCGCGGCGGGCAATGCCGAAGAGTTGGGCGCCGCCAGCACCGACTACACGTTCTACTCCGGCTACCTCGCGCTGGCGTATTGGTGGGCTCGCAGTGTCGCCGCCGCCAATGCATCGGCGCATGATGCAGCGTTCAAGCAGGCCAAGCTGGAGACCGCGCGCTTCTACTTTGCGCGCATCCTGCCGCGCACGCTGACTCACGCGGCAGCGATCGAATCGGGCGCCGAATCCCTGATGGCGATGGAGGCCGAACGCTTCGGCAGCTGATTGAGGCTGTGGGAGCGCCGTCCCTGCGCGAGCTTTTTACGCATTCATGAGAGCTCGCGGCGGGACGCCGCTCCCACCAGCAGAGGTGGAAGCACGCGGCGGGACGCCGCTCCTACCGGCACGGGCACGCGGGTTCTACACAAATGTTCAACAATTGGGTATAACCTGTTTCCCCGATGGAAGCAGATACAGCTCAGCTTCAACTGATCGAGACCGGCCAGACGATCGTCCCCGGCGCAGTGGCCCTGCATCCCTCTTCCCGCTCCACCACCTTGCGCCTGCTGTCGCTCGACGCGCATGGCCGGGTGCTCGACTGGATCAACTGGCAGGACGCCACCTGCCTGTATGCACGCAATGCCGTGGCCTGGACGCTGGGCGATCCCTGCCTGCGCGTACACGGCGGCACCAGCCGCATCACGGGCGAACAGAGCGTCATCGAGCTGCACCCGATCGTCGCCTCACGCGGCCATGCACGCGCGCATTCGCTCTCGCCCACGCCCGCGCTGACCAACACCGCTCTTTTCGCGCGTGACGCACAGCTATGCCTGTACTGCGGACGCGAGTTTTCGCGTCCATCGCTGACCCGCGATCACGTGCTGCCGCTGTCCAAGGGCGGGCGCGATACCTGGGAGAACGTGGTGAGCGCCTGTTTCACCTGTAATTCGCGCAAGAGCAACCGCACTCCGCAGCAGGCCAACATGCCGTTGCTCGCCGTGCCCTACAGGCCGAGCTGGATCGAGCACCTGATCCTGTCCAACCGCAACATCCTGGCCGACCAGATGGCCTTCCTGAAGGCCCATCTGCCCAAGCGTTCGAAGCTTTCCGCCAGCCTCTAAACGATTCGCTTGCCCGCCCCAGCATTGGGGAGGAAAATAGGGGTAATGATCGACCCTATCCGCTACCCGCGCCTGTCGCGCATCGAAAATCCCGCCGACCTGCGCAAGTTCGGCGAATCCGAACTCACCGCGATCTCCGAGGAGCTTCGCGCCTACCTGATCGAGTCGGTGGGCCGTAGTGGTGGCCACTTCGGCGCCGGCCTGGGCGTGATCGAGCTCACCGTGGCCCTGCATTACCTCTACGACACGCCGAACGACAGGCTGGTCTGGGACGTGGGCCACCAGACCTATCCGCACAAGATCCTCACCGGGCGTCGCGACCAGATCCACACGGTCAAGCAGGCCGACGGATTGGCGCCCTTCCCCAAGCGCGGGGAGAGCGAGTACGACACCTTCGGCGTCGGTCACTCCTCCACCTACATTTCAGCCGGCCTGGGCATGGCCATTGCCAGCGCGCAGGCGGGCAGCGACCGCCGCGTGGTGGTGGTGATCGGCGATGGCGCGATGACCGCGGGCATGGCGTTCGAAGCGCTGAACCACGCCGGTGGAATGGAGGACCCGGAGCCGAACCTGCTGGTGGTACTCAACGACAACCAGATGTCGATTTCCGAGAACGTCGGCGGGCTGACCAAGATGCTGGGACGGATCAGCAGCAGCCGCACCCTCAACGCACTGCGTGAGAGCGGCAAGAAGCTCCTCGGCGACAAGCGCAAGCCCACCGCGCGCTTCATGCGCCGCTGGGAAGAGCACTGGAAAGGCATGTTCGTGCCATCCACGCTGTTCGAGGAGATGGGCTTCCACTACACCGGCCCGATCGACGGGCATGACGTGCCGACACTGGTGGGCGCGCTGAAGACGCTGCAGACGCTGAAGGGGCCACAGCTGCTCCACATCATCACCACCAAGGGCAAGGGCTACGAGCTGGCCGAAGGCGACCAGATCGGCTACCACGCGGTGGGGCCGTTCGATCCCACGATGGGCCTGGTGAGCAAGAGCGGCGCAAAGAAGCAGACCTACACCGACATCTTCGGCGACTGGCTGTGCGACATGGCCGCGGCCGAGCCACGACTGCTTGCGATCACCCCGGCCATGCGCGAGGGCTCTGGCCTGGTGCGCTTCAGCAGGGAATATCCGGACCGATACTTCGACGTCGCCATCGCCGAGCAGCATGCGGTGACGCTCGCCGCCGGCATGGCATGCGAAGGCGCCAAGCCGGTGGTCGCCATCTATTCCACATTCCTGCAGCGCGGCTACGACCAGCTGGTGCACGACGTGGCGATACAGAAGCTCGACGTGCTGTTCGCCATCGACCGGGGCGGCGTGGTCGGGCCCGACGGCGCGACCCATGCCGGCAACCTCGACCTCAGCTACCTGCGCTGCGTGCCGCATCTGGTGGTCATGGCGCCGGCGGACGAAAACGAATGCCGCATGATGCTGAGCACCGGCTTCAGTCACGACGGCCCGGCGGCGGTGCGCTACCCGCGTGGCACCGGCCCGGGAGTGGCGCTGCAGCCCGGGCTGGAGGGGTTGCCGATTGGCAAGGCAGAAGTGCGCCTGCGCGGCACACGGCTGGCGCTGCTGGCCTTTGGAGCCACGGTCACGGCTGCCGAGGACGTGGGTCGCGAGCTCGGGCTCACCGTGGTCAACATGCGCTTCGTCAAACCGCTGGACCGGACACTGCTGCTGGAACTGGCGAAGACCCATCAGGGCTTCGCGACCATCGAGGACAACGTGGTCATGGGCGGCGCCGGCTCCGGCGTGGCCGAGCTGCTCAATGAAGCGAAGGTGGTGCTGCCCGTGCTGCACCTGGGCCTGCCCGATGAGTTCCAGCATCACGCCAGCCGCGAGCAACTCCTTGCCGAGGCAGGGCTCGATGCGGCGGGCATTCGAGCCGCGGTTCTTTCACGCTGGCCGCAGCTGGCGGTGGGCAGCGCGCCACTCAGCGTGGCCGGCTGACGACGGTAGCGCACCCGCAGCCCACCAAGGCCCGTCGGGCACCTGCAGGCATCAGGGTTCTTCCACCACATAGCCCTTCGCCGCCAGTCTCCCCAGGTAGCCGTTTGGCCTGAGCAGATCGGAGACCGGCAGGGTGGCGAACGTCACCCGGTTCGTCTTCAACGCCGCTTCGGCCGCCTCCATCCATTTGGCTTGCACGCGCTGCTCGAGGTCGACGAAACCCTGCTTGCGGGCGAGCTCGGTCTGCAGCAACGAGTCGAGGCAGGCGCGATTCTGGTCTTCGTAAGGCAGCGACCGGAGCGCTTCGATGTCGCCCGTGGCCCAGGCGTTGGCGCGGATGGTCATCGTGTCCAAATCGGTTTCCAGCCGCGAGATGGTCGTGGCGAAGCAGGTGACGTCGCCGAGCGATGAAGAGGAGAATTCGTTGATTACTTTCTTGGGCTCGTCGATCTTCAGCGTCACCATCGGCGTGGTCACCTTCACCGAATGTCGCTTGGCGGCCTTGTCCACGACCGGCGTCACCAGGTTTCGATCTGCAAGGCCTGCGTCGTCCAGGGCGGCCTGGTAGAGCTTGAATCCGGCGAACACCGGGCGCCAGCGCTCCAACTTGCTGCCGCGACCGAGATGGCGCAATTTCAATACGGTCCAGCGCGCATGGAGGTCCGCCGGCAGGACTTCTTCAAGCGGGCGTCCTTCAGGGTTTTTCCGCGCGCGCAGGATGGACGGAAGCAGCAGCAGCGAGCGGAAGCGTCCCAGGCCGGAGGTCACGGTCACCGACGGCGGCCGGATAACCTCCTGCGCGCTCCCGATCACGGCCTCCACGTCGCGCGACAGCCAGCTCATCCGCTTGGGTAGCGGACTGAGCGTGCCCATCACCCACAGGACGTTGTCGCCGTTACGCACCTTCCACATGCCTGGGCCGGGCTGCACCCCGCTGACCACCATGGTCTGCAGGTCCACCACGCCGTCGGGACCGATCCCGGGCGCGGGGTCGGCAACCTGGGCCAGCGCAGCAGGCGCCAGCAGCATGGTGGCGAGGAGGCAGTACGCCCTAGCGTTCGAAAACACCATTGGAAACTTCGATGTGGGGGGAGGAGCCGCAAGCCTAGCGGCAGCGGCCCATGCTGCGCGCATGCAATCAGTCATGGAGCGGGCTGATTCAGCCAACAAGGCACGTTTCATCAAGTAAAGCTGCCAGCGGCCCGCAGGTCCGAGGCCAGCTCGCTACTCTCGTCGAGCACCTCCAATGCGCTCCACATGAAGCCAGGCGACACCGAACAGTTCACCAGCGTGTACTCGCCATGGGTGCGGGCTGTCTGCCAGGTGTTGGCCGGCACGGACTGCAGAAGCTGTCCGCCACGCGCGGAGGTGTCCAACTGAGTGCGGCTGAGCGACTGCGCCGGCGCGTCGTACATCAGCAGCTCCATCGCGCTGCCTTCCTGCCAGTCCCAAACCTCGACCGCGTCGATGCGGTGCCACTTGCTGGGAGCATCGGGGGTGAGGAGGAAACAGATCGAGGTGATGGTAGGGCGAAGCAGGCCGTTGACCTCCACCTGCTTGCTGGCCTCGTAGATCCGCTTGTAAAAGCCACCTTCGGGATGCGGTTCGAGATCGAGCGTTCGGATCAGTTCGCGTGCGCGTGGATGCATCCCACCATCGTAATCGGTCCATCGGATTTTGCACCCCCGAAATGGAAAACCCGCGACGCGAGTCACGGGTTCATCATTCGCATTGGTCGGGACGGCCGGATTTGAACCGACGACCCTCTGCCCCCCAGGCAGATGCGCTACCAGGCTGCGCTACGCCCCGAATCATGCGAAGTCCCCGCCTGACGACGGGGCGATAATTATAGCCGCATTTGCTATTTCCTTCTCCTACCGGAGACGGTGGTGCGCAGGAAGTTCCGTCGGGGTGCGAGGGCGACTAGAGCCCCGACCGGTGAAACCCATCCAGCGACCTGAAAACGCATGCCCTCGACCGCCCCCCTCCCGTCTGGAGCATTCGGGGTCAGGCTCTGCGGGCGCCTTCTCCCCAGGGGAGAAGGAAATGCTTGGCTCAGCGCCTCAGCAGCTGCAGGATTTCCTCCAACTCCATCCGCACCTGCTTGACGATCTGGTTGCTCAGCGCCGATTCCTGCTTGGCGCCGTCACCTTCCAGTCGCAGCCGCGCCCCACCGATGGTGTAGCCCTGCTCGTACAGCAGGCCGCGGATCTGGCGCACCATCAGCACGTCGTGACGCTGGTAATAGCGGCGATTGCCTCGGCGCTTGACCGGCTCCAGGCTGGGAAACTCGGTTTCCCAGTAGCGCAGCACGTGCGGCTTGACGTCGCACAACTCGCTGACTTCGCCAATGGTGAAGTAGCGTTTGGCCGGGATCGGCGGAAGTTCGCGATTGCTGCCTGGATCAAGCATTTTCGACGCCGGAGTAAGTTTCCACCCGTTCCTTCAATTTCTGTCCGGGACGGAAGGTGACCACGGTGCGCGCCGAAATCGGGATCTCTTCACCGGTCTTGGGATTGCGGCCGGGCCGCTGGTTCTTGCGACGCAGGTCGAAGTTGCCGAAGCCCGAAAGCTTCACCTGCCGACCCTGCTCGAGCGCTTCGCGGAGCACATTGAAGTAGGCATCGACGAATTCCTTTGCTTCGCGCTTGTTGAGTCCGACCTCGTCGAACAGGCGCTCTGCCATCTCAGCTTTCGTCAGTGCCATTCCGTCCTCTTCCTCTCAGCCGCGTATCCGGGCGCCATGGTCCCGCTCGATCGCGGACACCACCCCTGCAATGGCGCCATCCACATCGCGGTCGTTCAGGGTGCGGGAGTTGTCCTGCAAAATCAAGCCCATAGCCAAGCTCTTTTGACCAGTTTCGACCCCCTGCCCCACGTAGCGATCGAACACCACGAGGGCGCGCAACCACGGGCCTGCGGCGCCCCTGACGGTGGCTTCGATCGCGATCCACGGCACCTCTTCCGCGACGACGAACGCGAGATCCCGGCGGACAGACGGAAACCGCGAGAGCTCTTTGGAGAGCGGCAGTGCGCGTGCCGACAGTGGCGCCAGGTCCACCTCGAACCCGAACACCTCGGTGTCCAGATCGAGCGCCCGCTGCAGTCTCGGATGCAGCTGTCCGATCCAACCGATCACGCGGCCCTCACGCCGCACCTCGGCACTGCGTCCGGGGTGGCCGTGCGCAGCCGTCGACGGCCAGTATTCCAGCTTCACCCCGGACGCCGCTGCGAGGCTTTCCAGATCGCCCTTGATGTCATGGAAATCCGCCTTGCGCGATGGCTCGCCCCATTGCGCCGACTTCGCCTCACCACAGATCGCGCCCGCCACGCGCGAGGTCTCCAGCGGTGCCGCTCGGTCACGCGCCTCGAACACGTTCCCCAGCTCGCACAGGCGCACGCGGCCAGCCTGTCGCGCCGCATTTCGCTGCAGGGCCGACACCAGCCCGGGCAGCAGCGCCGTGCGCATCATGCCGAGTTCGGCGCTCAGCGGGTTCGCCAGCGGAACCGCACCTTCCTCCATGTTCCAAAGCTGCAGCAGCGTCGCTTCGACGAACGCGTAGGTGATCGCCTCCATGTACTCGCGCGCCACCAGCTGGCGACGTGTCGTGGCGGCATCAAGGTCTGTCTCCGACGGCACCGCGATGCGCGTTGCCCCGCCCGGAAGCGTGGTCGGGATGCGCTCGTAGCCATGGATGCGCGCAAGCTCCTCGATCAGGTCTTCCTCGATCGCAATATCGAAGCGCCGGCTCGGCGCCACCACGATCCAGCCCCCGTCGCTGGCGCTGACCTGCATCCCCAGCGCACGCAGCATGCGCTCCACGTCGGCATCGGCCATCTCGATCCCGAGCAGTCGGGCGATCCGCGCGCGCCGCAGCGTGATTGGACGCGCGGGGGTCAGGTGTTCGGGCAGGACCGCTTCGGTGACCGGGCCGGGGTTGCCGCCGGCGAGCTCGACCACCAGGCGCGTGGCGACCTCGATGGCCTGCGCGGGCAGTGCAGGATCGACACCGCGCTCGAAGCGATGCGACGCATCGGTGTGCATGCCCAGCTTGCGCCCCCGGCCGATGATCGCCGATGGCGCGAAGTGCGCAGCCTCCAGGAACACGTTGTGCGTGGTGCCGGTTACCCGGGTGTCCCAGCCACCCATGAGCCCGGCCAGCGCCACTACGCGATCAGCGTCGGTCACCACGAGGAATTCGCTGTCCAGGCGCGCTTCGCGTCCATCGAGCAGCTTCACTATTTCGCCATCGCGCGAATGACGCACGCCAATGGGACCGGTCAGCCTGGCGCGATCAAAGGCATGCATCGGCTGCCCCAGCTCCAGCATCACGTATTGGGTGATGTCCACCATCAGCGACACCGGCCTCACGCCGCTGCGGCGCAGGCGTTCGGCCATCCACGCGGGCGTGGCGACCCTGGCGTCGATTCCTTCGATGACACGGCCGCAGTAACGCGGTGCATCGGCGCCGGCGTTCAACTCGATCACCATCGCCTGGTCATTCAGCGCAGGCATAGGCGTCGCGTCGAACGCCACCACCTCGCTACCGAAGGCGGCGGCCACGTCGTAGGCGATGCCGCGCACGCTGAAACAGTCGGCACGATTGGGCGTCAGCTTGATCTCGATGCTGGCATCGGGCAGGCCGAGGTAGTCGGCGATCGGCGTGCCCACCGGCGCGTCATCGGGAAGTTCCAGCAGGCCCGACGCGTCGACGTCGATGCCCAGCTCCTTCGCCGAGCACAGCATCCCGTTCGAGTCGACGTTGCGCAGCTTCGCGGCCTTGATGTCGATGCCGCCCACCTGCGCGCCCACCAGCGCCAGCGGCGCGCGCAGGCCGGCGCGAGCGTTGGGCGCACCGCACACGATCTGCAGCGGCTCGCCCACGCCCACGTCGACCTTGCACACCTGCAGGCGGTCGGCTTCCGGATGCTTGCTGCACTCGACGATGCGCGCCACCACCACCTTGTCCAGCGACTGCCCGAGCACGCTGACCTCTTCGACTTCAAGACCGATAGCGGTGAGGGTGGCAACGAGTTCGTCGCGCGTGGCACTGGTAGGGACGTGGCTGCGCAGCCAGTTTTCAGAGAATTTCATGGGTGTCTGTGGTCCGTAGGGCGGGTCTTGACCCGCCGTTTTGAGTTGCCGTGATGTCCAGACGGCGGGTCAAGACCCGCCCTACGCGAACTGCTTCAAGAACCGCACGTCGTTCTCGAAAAATGCACGCAGGTCGTTGACCCCGTAGCGAAGCATAGCGAAGCGCTCCACACCAAGGCCGAAGGCGAAGCCGGTATAGCGCTCGGGGTCGATGCCGCAGTTGCGCAGGACGCTGGGATGCACCATGCCGCAACCCAGCACCTCGAGCCAGCGGGTGCTGCCGTCGGGCTGCTGCCAGGCGATGTCGACCTCGGCACCGGGTTCCACGAACGGAAAGTAGCTGGGGCGGAAGCGCATCTCGAAATCGCGCTCGAAGAACGCGCGCACGAACTCGGACAACGTGCCCTTGAGGTCGGCGAAGGTCGAGTGTTCGTCGACCAGCAGGCCTTCGACCTGGTGGAACATCGGCGAGTGGGTCTGGTCGCTGTCGCTGCGGTACACCTTGCCGGCGGCGATCATGCGCAGCGGCGGCGCGCCGCCACTGTCTGAAAGCCGGCCCATGTAGCGCACCTGCACGCCGGATGTGTGGGTGCGCAGCAGGCGCGCCACGCCGCTTCCGTCAGGCGGGAAGTAGAAGGTGTCGTGCATCGCGCGCGCCGGATGGTGCGGCGGGAAGTTCAGCGCCTCGAAGTTGTGCCAATCGTCCTCGATCTCCGGACCATCCGCCAGCTCATATCCGAGCCGCCCGAAAATGTCGGTGATTCGTTCGAGCGTGCGGCTTATCGGATGCAATCCACCGCGGCTGCCGTTGCGCCCCGGCAGGGTCACGTCAACGTTTTCACCCGCCAGCCTTGCATCCAGCGCGGCATCTTCCAGCACTGCCTTGCGTGCGGCCAGCGCCCCGGAAATCGAGTCACGCGCGACGTTGATTGCTTCGCCGGCGGACTTGCGCTGGTCGGCGGGCAAGGTCCCCAGCTGTTTGAGTTGGGCGGTCACGGTGCCGCTCTTGCCAAGCAGCGCGACCCGCAGCGCTTCGAGCGCCTCTGGCGCAGAGGCCGCCGCGATTTCCGACAGTGCCTGCCGGGTCAGTGATTCGATTTCACTCATGGACGATCAACCCCGAAGATGAAGCCACGCACGTCGCTTCGTAGGAGCGCCCCATGGGCGCGAGCTTTCTTTCGCATGCCTGTTCCAGAGCTCGCGCCCAGAGGGCGCTCCCAAGAATAACGAACCCAAAAAACAATGGGGAAGGACTTGCGCCCTTCCCCACGTGTTCAGCGATGGACTGCCAGTGTTGCTTACGTCGGAATCCGCAGGCTTACGCCGCGAGTGCGCCCTTGGCTTTTTCGGCCAGCGCCGCAAAACCCGCCGCGTCGTGCACGGCGATGTCCGCCAGCACCTTGCGATCCAGGGTGATGCCCGCCTTCAGCATGCCGTTCATGAAGCGGCTGTAGCTCAGGCCGTTGATGCGGGCCGCCGCGTTGATGCGGGTGATCCACAGCGAACGGAAGTTGCGCTTCTTCTGCTTGCGGCCGATGTAGGCGTACTGACCGGCCTTGATGACGGCCTGGTTGGCGACGCGGAAGACCTTGCGGCGGGCGTTGTAGTAGCCCTTCGCGAGCTTCAGGATTTTCTTGTGACGGCGGCGCGCCGTTACACCACGTTTGACTCGTGCCATTTGTCAGTCCTCAGAGATACGGAAGCATACGATCCAGACGCTTGGAGTCTTCGGCACGAATGATGTTCGTTGCACGAAGGCCACGCTTACGCTTGGTCGTCTTCTTGGTGAGGATGTGGCTCTTGTTGGCGTGGCCTGCCTTGTATTTGCCGGAAGCGGTCTTCCGGAAACGCTTGGCCGCCGCCCGATGGGTCTTGATCTTGGGCATTGCTGGTCCTTGAGGTGTTTTGTCACTGACGGGGGCGGTGGCCTGCGCCACGCTTTCCATCCTTGCCCATGTCGGCTTGTAAGTCGTTGAATCCGTAGTGGAAACCTCGACAGGTCCTGTGGCTGCCCCAACCCTGCAGGCGGCCGCCCGGCTGACCGGGCCGAGTATTATGCCCGCGACGGCTTTTCCTTGCAAATCAGGGTTTGGCTCCCCGTCCCACCTCGACGATGCCGACGCAGGAGCGCCCATGGGCGCGATGCCTTGCCAAGAAGCGGGCTTGCCTGCCGGCGGCGGGCATGAGGCGAAGGGCTCGCGCCCATGGGGCGCTCCTACGGCCTACGGACACCTGTTTCGCCAATCTGAGGTTGCGCGCCCTCACCCGCCGCTTCGGGGCACCTTCTCAGCCCTGCACACCCTTCGGGCGCCGGGGGAGAAGGGAACAGCGCCCTACTTCTTCTTCGGCGCGATCATCATCACCATCTGGCGCCCTTCCAGGCGCGGACGCGACTCGATCACGATCTCGTCGCCCAGCTCGGTTTCGATGCGCGTGGCCATTTCGCGGCCCAGCTCCTGATGGCTCATCTCGCGGCCACGGAAGCGGATGTTGATCTTGACCTTGTCGCCTTCTTCCAGGAAGCGGCGGATGTTGCGCATCTTGATCTGGTAGTCGCCTTCATCGGTGACCGGCCGGAACTTGAGTTCCTTGATCTCGACCTGCTTCTGCTTCTTCTTGGCGGCGTTGGCCTTCTTCTGCGCCTCGAACTTGAACTTGCCGAAATCCATGATCCGGCACACCGGCGGGTCGGCCGTGGGCTGGATCTCCACCAGGTCCATCGCCGATTCCTCGGCCAGCGCCAGCGCGACTTCGCGCGAGAGCACGCCGACCATTTCTCCATCGGCGCCGATCACGCGCACGTTGGGAACGCGGATTTCCTGGTTCTTTCGGTTTTGCTTGTTGTCGGGGGTACTGATTGAGCAATCTCCGTGAGTGACTATTCCGGCCCTCGTGGGCCGGGCTGGATCAGGCGACGTGCTCGCTGCGCAGGCGCTGGGCGAATTCGGCGACGCTCATTGTGCCTAAATCTTCCCCCGTGCGTGTGCGCACGGCAATCACGCGATTCTCCTTTTCCCGGTCGCCGGCCACCAGCAGATAGGGGATCCGCTGCAGGGTGTGCTCGCGGATCTTGTAGCCCACCTTCTCGTTGCGCACGTCCGAGACCACCCTAACCCCTTCATCCTCAAGGCTTTTCGTGACTTCGGCCACGTAGTCGGCCTGGGCATCGGTGATGTTCATGACCACCGCCTGGCGCGGGGCCAGCCAGGACGGGAAGGACCCGGCGTGGTGCTCGATCAGGATGCCGATGAAGCGCTCCATGGACCCGACGATCGCCCGGTGCAGCATGACCGGGTGCTGGCGGGTGGAGTTTTCGTCCACGTACTCGGCGCCCAGGCGCTCGGTCATCATGAAGTCGACCTGCATCGTGCCCAGCTGCCAGGTGCGGCCGATGGCGTCCTTGAGGTGGTACTCGATCTTGGGACCGTAGAACGCGCCCTCCCCCGGCAGCTCCTGCCATTCGACCCCACAGGCTTTCAGCGCATTGCGCAGCGCGGCTTCGGCCTTGTCCCAGGTGGCGTCGTCGCCCAGCCGCGGCTCGGGACGCAGCGCGATCTTGATCTGGATGTCGCTGAAGCCAAAGTCCGCATAGACCTTGAGCGCCTGCCGGTGGAACGCAGTGACCTCGGACTCGATCTGGTCTTCGGTGCAGAAGATGTGGCCGTCGTCCTGGGTGAAGCCGCGTACGCGCAGGATGCCGTGCAGCGCACCCGAAGGCTCGTTGCGGTGGCAGGCGCCGAACTCGCCGTAGCGGATCGGCAGGTCGCGGTAGCTGTGCAGGCCCTGGTTGAAGATCTGGATGTGGCCCGGGCAGTTCATCGGCTTCAGCGCGTAGGTGCGCTTCTCCGACTCGGTGAAGAACATGTTGTCCTGGTAGTTGTCCCAGTGCCCTGACTTCTTCCACAGCGACACGTCCAGGATCTGCGGGCAGCGCACTTCCTGGTAGCCACAGTCGCGGTAGGCCTTGCGCATGTACTGCTCGACCACCTGCCAGATCGCCCAGCCCTTGGGATGCCAGAAGATCAGTCCCGGCGCCTCTTCCTGCAGGTGGAACAGCTCCTGCTGCTTGGCGATGCGCCGATGGTCGCGCTTGTCGGCTTCCTCGATGCGGGTGATGTGGGCCTCGAGCTGCTTCTTGTCGGCCCAGGCGGTGCCGTAGATCCGCTGCAGCTGCTCGTTCTTGGCATCGCCGCGCCAGTAGGCGCCCGAAATGCGGGTGAGCTTGAAGGATTTGAGGAAACGCGTGTTCGGCACGTGCGGGCCGCGGCACATGTCCACGTATTCGAGGTGGTGGTACAGGCCCATGGCGGTCTCGTCGGGCATGTCCTCGATCAGGCGCAGCTTGTAGTCCTCGCCACGTGCCTTGAACAGCTCGATCACCTCGGCGCGCGGGGTGACCTTCTTGACCACCTCGTAGTCCTGCTCGATCAGCTCGCGCATGCGCGTCTCGATCGCGGCCAGGTCTTCGGGGGTGAACGGGCGCTCGGTCCAGATGTCGTAGTAGAAACCCTCGGCAATCACTGGCCCGATGACCATCTTGGCTTCCGGGTACAGCTGCTTGACCGCGTGGCCGACCAGGTGCGCGCAGGAATGGCGGATGATCTCCACGCCCTCCTCGTCCTTGGGCGTGATGATGCGCAGGGAGGCGTCATGGTCGATGCGGTCGCTGGCATCCACCAGCTTGCCGTCGAGCGCGCCGGCCACGGTGGCCTTGGCCAGGCCGGGGCCGATGGACTGGGCCACGTCCATGACGCTGACGGGGTGTTCGAACTCGCGGCGGCTGCCGTCGGGAAGCGTGATCGTGATCATTTGAGTGGACCGTGGAAAGCAAAAAAGGCGCCACGCGCCTTCGGCCAGTGCACGAAGTGGCGGCAGGGACTCAGCGCTGGGCGGTGGTAGTGCTCATGTCGCACGCTCGGCCGGCCTTGACGGACGGCCACCTCGTCGATGGCTGCACGGCAGGTCCGCGCAGGGCGCAATGGTAATGCAATCGGGGCCGGTTTTGCGGGGCGCGCGCGCGCGCGCGATCCAGGGGCCCGTCGTGTCCCGCAGTCACTGGTCCTGGGTGCCCACGCCCTTGAGGCTGGTCGCCCGGGAGTTGCCACTGCCCTTGATGACGCTCAGCGAGCCGTCGGTTTCCAGCACCACGGCTTCCAGCGCCTGCAGCGAAGGCATGCCGCTCGGGCGGACGCAGGCGCGCAGCTCCTCCTCGGTGATGCGTCGGTGATGCGCACGCTTTTCAGCGCGTCGTTCAGGAGCAACCCCTGGTAGAGCAGCATCCGCGGCTCGCCGGTCACCACTGAGCAGGATGGTGGCCAGGGTGGAACCCATGGCGACGGTCACCACGAAATCGAATGCATTCATCTTCGAAAGCGTGCGCTTGCCGCAGACGCGCAGCAGCACGATCAGCATCACGTAGGCCAGCACCCCGATGACCAGGGTGCGGCCAAGGGTCTGCCAGTCGCTGAAGAAAAGTCCGTCCACGGGATCTCCTGTTCCGAATCGTCCACCGGCACCTCGGGCCCAGATCGCCTGAAGTCCGCCTGCAGTGAAACGCAGGCGTCGAGAGCGATGTGTCTGTGGAGTGAACTGCGCACGGACTCAGGCCGCGGTTTCAGTGGAAATCGCGTGAGCCCATGCGCAGTCCGCCCAGCATGTCGCTGAAGTCCTGCATGTCCTGGGCGATGAGGTGCTGCACGCCGTCCACTTCCTCCCAGCGCCCTCGCACCGACAGCAGGGTGGCGCCCAGCAGCGCCTTGCGACGGCGCTCGGCCACGCGCGGCCAGACGATGACGTTGACCATGCCGTCCTCGTCTTCGAGGGTGACGAAGATGGTGCCGCTGGCGGTCTGCGGGCGCTGGCGCTGGGTCACGATCCCGGCGGTGTGCACGTGGCTGCCGTGGCGCCGGCCCTGCAGTTCGCGCGAACCGATCACCCGGCGCGCGCGCAGCTTCTCGCGCAGCAGGGCCAGCGGATGCGCCGACAGGGTCAGGCCGGTCGCGCGGTAGTCGGCCATCACGTCCTCGCCGGTGCTGGGCGCAGGAAGCTGGATGCGGATTTCCTCGGGGCTGCCGGGCAGCAGCGGGCGCTGTCGCTCGATGCCGGCGACCAGCCAGCGCGCGTCGTGGCGATGACCGGCGAGATTTTCCAGGGCACCGGCTTCGGCCAGGACGTTGCGCGCTTTTTCGTCCAGGCCCGCGCGCTGGCACAGGTCGGCGAGGTTGCGGAACGGTCGCTGCGCGCGGGCACGCATGATCGCCAGCGCCACCTTTTCGGCCAGGCCGTTGACCTGGCGCAGGCCGAGGCGGATCGAGGGCTGCGTGCCCCGCTCTTCATCGCCCCTGTCCGGACTGTTGCCGACCAAGCCGCCGCCGACCAGACCGCCTCCAACCAAGGTGTTGTCCCAGTCGCTGTGCACCACGTCCACCGGCTGGAAGTCGACGCCCACGCGGCCGCCGCGCGTGCGCCGCGCGTCCTGCACGATCTGGCTGGCCGAATAGAACCCCATCGGCTGCGCGTTGAGCAGCCCGCAGGCGAACGCCGCCGGCTCGTGGCGCTTGAGCCAGCAGCTGATCAGCACCAGCTTGGCGAACGAGGCGGCGTGGCTCTGCGGGAATCCGTAGGAACCGAAGCCCTTGATCTGCTCGAAGATCTGCTCGATGAACTCCGCCGCATAACCCTTGGCGGTCATGCGCTCGCGGATGCGCAGGCGGTGCGGCTCCATGTCCCCGCCCGAACGCCACGCGGCCATCGAACGACGCAGGTTGTCGGCCTCGCCATCGCTGTAGTCGGCCGCGTGCATCACCAGCTCCATCACCTGCTCCTGGAACAGCGGCACGCCCAGGGTCGGGCCCAGGATCGCCTCCATTTCTGGCGAGGGATAGGTCACTTCCTCGCGGCCCATGCGCCGCTGCAGATAGGGATGGACCATGCCGCCCTGGATCGGGCCCGGGCGCACGATCGCCACTTCCACCACCAGGTCGTAGAAACACTTCGGCTTGAGCCGCGGCAGCATGGTCATCTGCGCGCGCGATTCGATCTGGAACACGCCCACCGTGTCGGCGGCCTGGATCATGTCGAAGGTGGGTTTGTCGTCGTTGGGCAGGGTGGCGATGTCGATGCGGTAGCCGCGGTGCCGCTCCACCAGCTCCACCGCCTTGCGGATGCAGGTGAGCATGCCCAGCGCCAGGCAGTCGACCTTGAGCAGCTTCATGGTTTCCAGGTCGTCCTTGTCCCACTGGATGATGGTGCGCTCGGCCATCGCCGCGTTCTCCACCGGCACCACGGTGGACAGCGGAGCGTCGGAAATCACGAAGCCGCCGACGTGCTGCGACAGGTGCCGCGGATGCCCGCGTAGCGCTTCGGTCAACCCCAACACCCGTTCGATCAGCGGGTTGGCCATGTCGAAGCCGGCTTCGCTCACCCGCTGCTCCATCGGGATCTCGCCGTTGCCCCAGCCGTAGCATTCGGACAGCAGCGTCACCTGGTCCGGCGGCAGGCCGAAAGCCTTGGCCACGTCGCGCACCGCGCTCTTGCCGCGGTAGCGGATCACGGTGGCCGCCAGTGCCGCGCGCTCGCGGCCGTACTTGGCGTAGACGTACTGCAGCACTTCCTCGCGGCGTTCGTGCTCGAAATCCACGTCGATGTCCGGCGGCTCGTTGCGCTCCTTCGACAGGAACCGCGCCATCAGCAATCGGCTTTCGGTCGGGTTGACTGCGGTGATTCCCAGCGCGAAGCAGACCGCCGAATTGGCCGCCGAGCCGCGGCCCTGGCACAGGATCCCGCGGCCGCGCGCGAAGCGCACGATGTCCTCGACGGTGAGGAAGAACGCCTCGTACTGCAGCTCGGCGATCAGCGCCAGCTCTGTCTCGACCTGTGTTGCCACCGCCCGCGGAACGCCTTCGGGCCAGCGTTCGTGCATGCCCGTTTCGGTGAGCGCGCGCAGGTGGCTTGAAGGAGTTTGCCCCGCGGGCACCAGTTCGGCCGGGTAGCGGTATTGCACTTCGTCCAGGCTGAAGCGGCAGCGGCGTGCCAGGTCCACGGCTGCCTGCAGCAGCGCGTGCGGATAGATGTTGCCCAGCGCGCGGCGCGTGCGCAGGTGGCGCTCGCCGTTGCGGAACAGCTGCGCGCCGCAGTCGGCCAGCGGCAGGCCATGGCGGATCGCGGTCATGGTGTCCTGCAGCGCGCGCTGGCGGCGCAGGTCCATGTGCACGTCGCCGGCCGCCAGCGCCGGCAGCTGCAGCTGGCTCGAGAGTGCCTGCAGGACCTGCAGGCGCGCGGCATCGTCCTGTTCGCGATGCAACTCCACCGCCATGAAGGCGCTCTCGCCGAACACTTCGCGCAGCCATGCGCCCTGCCCCGCCTCCAGCACGCGTGGCGGCAACCACAGCGCAAACACCCCGCCCGCATCGCCGCCGAAGTGCGCTTCCACGTCCTTGCGCGTGAGCCGGTAGTGGCCCTTGCTGGCGGCGCGGCGCGCGGCCGTGATCAACCCGCACAGCCGGGTGTAGCCGCGCAGGTCTTCGACCAGCAGCAGCATGCGCAGCCCGTCCTCAAGCTTGAACTCACTGCCCACGATCAGCTTCAGGCCGGTGGCGCGTGAGGCCTCCAGCCCGCGCACGATGCCGGCCAGCGAACATTCGTCGGTGATCGCCAGCGCCTCGTAGCCGCAGCGCAGCGCGCGAGTGAACAGCTGCTCGGCGCTGGAGGCGCCGCGCAGGAACGAAAAATCCGACATGCAGTGGAGTTCGG
>JBDNHW010000057.1:0-12376 GCA_041688625.1 Pseudoxanthomonas sp. | reverse complement strand
TGCCGGAGGGGCGATGGTTCGCCCTTCCGCTGGCGCTGCTGGGTGCGTTCTGGCTCCTGCTTCCGCGTGCGGTGCCGGGCAAGGCCTTGGCGGCACTGCTTTGGCTGCCGCTGTTGTGGCCGGACCTGCAGCGACCGGGCAAGGGGGAAGTGGAGCTGGTCGTGATCGACGTGGGGCAGGGCCTGGCGGTGCTGGTGCTGACCCGTTCCCACGCGCTGCTCTACGACGCCGGTCCGGCCGTGGTAGACGGCTTCGATGCAGGCGAACGGGCGGTGGTGCCGGCTCTACGTGCGTTGGGCGTCAGCCGGCTGGATCGCGTTGTGGCCAGCCATGGAGACAACGACCACGCGGGAGGGCTGCAGGCGGTGATGCGCGTCGTTCCAACCAGTCTCGTGCAGGCGCCGGAGGGATCGCCAACGCCCGCCGACGCGCCCTGTGTTGCGGGCGAACGCTGGCATTGGGACGGCGTGGAATTCAGCTTCCTGCACCCGACGCCGCACTTTCCCTACCTCGGCAACGAATCCAGCTGCGTACTCCGGATCCAATCCCGGCACGGGGTTGCGCTGCTCACCGGCGACATCGGCGAAGTGATCGAACGGAGCCTGGTGCAACGCGGCCCGCGCCAAATTCGGGCGGACGTGGTGCTGGCGCCACACCACGGCAGCGGCGGTTCCTCGGTCGAGGAGTTCGTGGGTGCGACCGGGGCGCGGCTGGCGATCGTCTCGGCTGGCTTCGGCAATCGTTTCGGTCATCCGAGGCCCGAGGTAGCGGAGCGCTGGCGCTTGCGCGGCGCTGAATTGCTCAATACCGCAGACAGCGGCGCAATCCGCGTATGGCTCGGCACCTCTGGACTCTCCGTTCGTGAACAGCGCGCCTCCCGTGCCCGGATTTGGGATGCGGTGCGGGTGCGCCGGGCGGCTGGGCTATCCTATCGATCGGAAAGCGAACGGCCGCGTGGGCCGGAGGACTGAACGTGCTGGAATTGGTCAAGGCCGGTGGATGGCCCATGATCCCGCTGCTGCTGCTGGCTGTGGTCGCGCTGGCGATCGTGGTCGAGCGGTTCTGGACGCTGCGGCGCAAGGAAGTCCTGCCACCGGGCCTGGGCGAGGAGGTGCGCAAGTGGGCCGCGCGCGGACAGCTCGACCCGTCGCACGTGGAGTCGCTGCGCCGCAATTCGCCGCTTGGCGCGCTATTGGCCAGCGCGCTGGAGAGCCGCAGCCGTCCTCGCGAACAGGCGCGCGAGCGGATCGAGGACACCGGCCGGCACCTGGTCCACCGGATGGAAAAATTCCTCAACGCGCTGGGAACGATCGCCGCAGCCGGCCCGTTGCTGGGCCTGCTCGGCACGGTCGTGGGCATGATCCAGATGTTCCTGGGCATCCTCGACAGCGGCGTGAGCGACGTCAACCAGCTGGCCGGCGGTATCGGCAAGGCCCTGGTGTGCACTGCCACCGGCATGATCGTGGCGATCCCGGCGTTGATGTTCCATCGTTACTTCCGGGGCCGCGTCACCGGCTACGTCATCGAGATGGAGCAGGAGGCAACGCGCCTGCTCGACGCGCTCGACGGCAAGCCGGTCATCGCGCCGAAGGCTGCGCCCGGACATCCGGCCGCCGCTCCGGCAAGGGCCTGACCGACTGATGCGCATCCGCGATGATCGCGCCGGCGACGAACCGGAGATCAACCTCGTTCCGCTGATCGACGTAATCCTGGTGTTGATCATCTTCTTCGTGATCACCACGACCTTCGATGCGCGTTCGACGCTGCAGCTGCAGCTCCCGAAGGCTGCGGCCGATACAACGACGACCGAGGCGGCGGTGCTGAGCGTGCTCATCAATGCCGAAGGTCGTTACTTCGTCGGTGATCGGGAAGTGCTGCGCACCGACCTCGACGCCCTGAAGCAGGTCCTGCTCGAAGAGGGAGGCGAGGATCGCGCCCGACCGGTGCTGCTGCGCGCCGACGCACGCACGCCGCACCAGGCGGTGGTCACGGCGCTTGATGCACTGGGACAGCTTGGTTTCCGCCGGATCTCCATCGCGACGGCTCCGGAGCAGCGCGGATGAGCGCGCAGCCGCCGGAGCAGCCGGTCTGGCCGATCTACCGGCGCCTGCTCTCCTATGCGCGCCGCTACTGGCCCTTCCTGGCTGCGGCGCTGGTGGGCATGCTGATAGAGGCATCGGCCGCCGCGGCGTTCGTCCGGCTGATGGAGCCGCTGACCAACCGCGGGTTCGTCGATCCGGAGCCGCAGATGGCGGTGGTGCTGCCGCTGACCATCGTCGCCTTGTTCCTGCTGCGCAGCGCCGCCACCTTCTGCACCGATTACGGCATGGCCCGCACCGGGCGCAGCGTGGTCCGCGACCTGCGCGAGCAGGTACTGGCGAAATACCTGCGGCTGCCGTCGACGCATTTCGACAATGAATCCACGCCGGTCATGGTCAGCCGTTTGAACTACGACACCGAACAGGTGACAGAAGCGACTTCCAACGCGCTCAAGACCATAATCACCGACGGGTTGACCATCGTGTTCCTGCTGGGCGTCATGCTCTACACCAGCGTCAAGGTGACCGTGGCGATGCTGGTGATCACGCCGTTGATCGGCGTGATCGTCTGGTACGTGGGCAAGCGCTACCGCCGCATCAGCCGTGGCATCCAGGACGGCATGGGTCGGATGGCGCAGGCAGCCGAGCAATCGCTGGCGGCGCAGCAGGACGTCAAGGTGCACGGCGCCCAGGCACTGGAGACCTCGCGTTACGCGGTGCTCGCCAACCGTATCCTGGGCTTGAACATGAAGGTGGATACCACGCGCGCCTCGGCTTCGGCGCTGGTGCAGTTGCTGGCGGCCGTGGCGCTGGCGGTGATCGTGGCGGTGGCTACGCGCGAGGCATTGGCCGGCGACCTCAACGCAGGCCAGTTCATCCTGCTGATGACGGCCATGATGGGCATCATCCCGTCGCTCAGGCGGGTCACCAGCGTACAGACGTCGATTTCCCGCGGCGTGTCCGCAGCGGAGCGCCTTTTCACCATCCTCGACATGCAGGAAGAGCAGGACCACGGAGGCATCGCCGTGGAGCGGGTCCGCGGCGAACTGAGGTTCGAGGGCGTGAGCCTGCGCTACCGCAACCAGGAGCAGTGGGCACTGCAGGAGATCAGCTTCACTGCCCGGCCGGGAACCGTCACCGCGATCATCGGCCGTTCCGGCAGCGGCAAGACCAGCCTGGTGCGTCTGGTGCCGCGCTTCTACGAGCCCGATGCGGGTTCCATCACCCTCGATGGCATCCCGCTCCACGATTACAGCCTGGAGAGCCTGCGGCGGCAGATTGCCCTGGTCGGGCAGCAGGTGATGCTGTTCGACGACAGCATCGGCGAGAACATCGCCTTCGGTGCGCGGGCGACACCCGGCGAGGTGCGCAGCGCAGCCGAAGCGGCCAACGCCTGGGAGTTCATCGAACGACTGCCCCAGCAGCTGGACACCCCCATTGGCGAGAATGGCGCGCTGCTGTCCGGCGGCCAGCGCCAGCGGCTGGCGATCGCCCGGGCGATCCTGCGCGACGCACCGTTGCTGATCCTCGACGAAGCCACCGCAGCGCTCGACAACGAATCCGAACGGCTGGTTCAGAGCGCCCTGCAGAGGCTGATGCCCGACCGCACCACGCTGGTCATTGCCCATCGCCTGTCCACGATCGAGCACGCCGACCAGGTGCTGGTGCTTGACCACGGCCGCCTGGTGGAGCAGGGCACGCACACGGAGCTGCTGGCCCGCGGCGGCCTGTACGCGCATCTTCACGGCCTTCAGTTCCGCGAGGTCGAGTGAGCAGGCCGCAGGACACCACTCCCGCCTGGTGGTACGGCGACGCAGCCCCTCCGCTTTACACGCGGGCCTTGGCTGGGGCGTTCGGCGCTGCAGTGGGACTGCGTCGCAGGCTGCTGCGGATGGGGTTGCTGCGGACGCACCGCATCGGCGTGCCGGTCATCGTGGTGGGCAACGTCACGGCGGGCGGCACCGGCAAGACTCCGCTGGCGATCGAGCTGGTCCAGCGGTTGCGCGAGGCGGGCTATCGCCCCGGCGTCGCCAGCCGTGGCTACGGCCGTGACAGGCATGCAAAGCCGCTGTGGATCGATACCTCGACCTCACCAGTGCAGGGTGGCGACGAGCCGGTGTTGATCGCACGCCGCAGCGGGGTCCTGGTCAGGGTCGATGCCGATCGGGTTGCCGGCGCGCGCGCGCTCGTGGCGGAGGGCTGCGACGTGGTCGTGTGCGACGATGGGCTGCAGCATTACCGCCTGCAGCGTGACATCGAGATCGAGGTTGTGGACGGACAACGCCGCTACGGAAATGGCCGTTTGCTGCCGGCCGGGCCGCTCCGCGAGTCTGCCGATCGCGGCCTTCTGTGCGATTTCCGCGTGGTCAACGGCGGCGATGCCGGATTTGGCGAGTGGGCGATGCGCTTGCGCGCGGACGGGGCGATGCCGTCTCGCGGCGGGCGCATGCAGTCGCTGTCTTCGTTCGGAGGGCATCGGGTACACGCCGTGGCGGGTATCGGCAATCCGCAGCGTTTCTTCGACATGCTGAAAAGCGTGGGCATCGGCGTCGTGCCGCATGCCTTCGACGATCATCATCAGTTCGTTTCGGCGGACCTGGCGTTCGGCAGCGAGCTGCCCGTGCTGATGACCGAGAAAGACGCGGTGAAGTGCGCAGAATTCGCCACCGACTGGCACTACAGCGTGCCGGTGACCGCTGAACTTCCTGCCGCCTTCTGGGTGGCGCTGCTCGAGAAACTGAAGCACAGCCGAGGAGCATCCCCATGACACCCGAATTCGTCGTCGCGATTCCGGCGCGCCACGCAGCCTCCCGACTGCCCGGAAAGCCGCTGCGGCTGCTGGGCGGCGTCCCGCTCGTGGTCCACGTCGCGCGTCGCGCGCTGGCCGCGGGTGCAAGCGAGGTCTGGGTGGCGGCTGACGATGCGCGCATCGCGGAGGCCCTGGAGGGCCTGGACGTGCGGGTGGCGATGACCTCGACGACACACCTGTCGGGCAGCGATCGCCTGGCCGAGTGCGCGGACATTGCCGGCTGGGCAGACGACACCATCGTGGTGAACCTGCAGGGCGACGAGCCGTTTGCGCCGGCCGCGGGCATCTGCGCCGTGGCCGCCGCGCTGTCCCGAAGTGGTGCCGAGATGGCCACCCTGGCGACGCCCATCCACGAACTGGAGGCGTTGCTGGACCCGGATACGGTCAAGCTGGTGCGAGGAGGCGAAGTCGCCGGCTGGGCCGACGCGCTGTACTTCAGCCGCGCGCCCATCCCCTGGCCGCGTGACGCCTTCGCCAGCGACAGGTCGGCAATGCCCGAAGGCGAGTATCTCCGTCACATCGGGATCTACGCCTATCGCGCCGGCTTCCTGCGCCGCTTTGCGGCCATGCCCCCGGGCCGGCTGGAACGGGTGGAATCCCTCGAACAATTGCGCGTGCTGGAGGCGGGCTGCCGGATAGCGGTCGCGCTGACGCCCGAGCCGTTCCCACCAGGCGTGGACACGCCGCAGGACCTGGTGCGTGCCGAGGCGTCGCTGTCGGGGGGCGCGGCGTGAAGCTGCTGGTCGTCTGCCTCGGAAACATCTGCCGATCGCCGCTGGCCGAAGGCGCGCTGCGGCGCCGGATCCAGTCTTCACAGCTTGCGGGGGAAGTCGAGGTCGATTCGGCCGGAACCGGGGACTGGCACGTGGGCCAGCCGCCGGATCAACGGGCCATCGACTGCGCAGGGCGGCACGGGGTCGATATCTCCATGTTGCGCGGGCGGCAGGTAAAGGGAAGCGACTTCGAGGACTTCGACTGGGTGCTGTGCGCCGATGCCGGGAACCTGCGCAACGTCCTGCACCTCGCGCCGCCTCACGCCAGGCACAAGGCGGCGCTGCTGATGGAGTGGGCGCGCGTCGAAGGATGCAGCAGCATTCCTGACCCCTACACGGGTGACACCGAGCACTTCGAAGAGGCGTGGCGGCTGGTCGATGCCGCGGCGCGGGGCGTTGTCGCTCGACTGTACGAGGGTCGGGAGTCCGGCATAATCCGGGAATCATGAGCAGCCCGTCCGCCGTGGAGTTTCCCGAGAGCCTGAAATGGCTCAATGCTGCGCCCACTTCGCTGCAGGAGCAGCGCGGGCGTGTGGTGGCGCTGGTCTCCGTCAATGCGGCGTCGGCCTGGTCCTGGCAGCGCCTGCGCGACGTGGCGCAACTGCATACGCGCTACCCCGGCCGGCTGCAGCCGCTTGCGGTGCACGTCCCGCGTTTCGAAAGCGAGCGCGTCCCGCAGCAGGCGCTCAAGCAGTTGCGGCGGCAGGGGGTGACTTTCCCCGTCGCGCACGACCGCGACTGGCAGGCCTGGCAGCGCTTCGGCGTGGAATCCTGGCCCACGGTGATCCTGATCGATGCCGAAGGAGTGGTGCGCGAGCGGATCGTGGGTCTGCATTCGACCGGGCTGCTGGAACGGCCGTTGGCTGCGCTGTGCGATGCGCTTCCACAACCGAGCGACGAAGACATCCAGGCCGTGCACGAGCTGGGGCCGGAGCCGCGACTGCCACTGTGTTTCCCGTCGGGGCTCGCCGCCACCCCAGACAGGCTTTATGTCGCCGACAGCGGACATCATCGAGTGCTCGAGTGCACGCACTCCGGGCGCATACTGCGCCAGTTCGGCATGGCCACCGCGGACTTCATCGATGGCGACCTGGAGCAGGCGGCGTTCCGTCGGCCGCAGGGACTGTCGCTGGTGCGCGAAGCGCTGTACGTGGCCGATACCGGCAACCATGCACTGCGCCGCATCGATCTGCTCACCGGTAGGGTGGAAACGTTATGCGGCAGCGGGCGCGCGGGGGAACCGACCGAAGGCCTGGTCACCACGGCGCGCGCGGTTGCACTGAACCAGCCCCAGGACGTGGCCGCTTCCGAGAGCGAAGTGCACATCGCCATGGCCGGCGACAACCGTATCTGGACCTACTCGCTGAGCGATCATCAGATGCGCTGTTCGGCTGGTTCCGGAAAGCTCGACCTGGGTGATGGCGCGGGGGCGATGGCCTCGTTCGCGCAGCCGGTCGCAGTGGCTGCCGTGCAGCAGATGCTTTACGTATGTGATGCCCTTGGCTCCGCCATTCGGTCGGTGCAGCTGCGAAATTCAGTCGTGCAGACGCTGATCGGGCAGGGGCTTTGGGAGTTTGGCGACACGGACGGACCGCGCGAGCAGGCCCGCCTGCAGAATCCTCAAGCGATCGCTCTCAGCCCGGACGCGCCGCTGCTGTGGATCGCCGACACCGGAAACGGAACCCTTCGCACCTTGCGCCTTGGTGGCGGCCACGTGGCCACCGCAGAGCTTCCCCGGAAGCTCCACGGGCCGGCGGGACTTGCAGTGACCGCTGGTTCGGTCTGGATCGCCGAGACCGACGCGCACTCCGTGCTGCGCCTGGACGTTGCCAGCGGCCAACTGGAACACGTGCCAATCGGCGAATGAGCAAGGCAGCAGGCGAGTTCGATGGCAAGGCGTTCGCGGCACGACTGAGTACGGCCCCCGGCGTCTACCGGATGTACGCTGCCGACGACAGCCTGCTCTACGTGGGCAAGGCCGGCGCCCTGCGCAAGCGGGTGGCCAGCTATTTCAACAACGCCCCACGCAGCCCCCGTGCACACGCGATGCTGGCGCAGGTGGCGCGCATGGACGTCACCGTCACCCGCACCGAAGGCGAAGCGCTGCTGCTGGAGAACCAGCTGATCAAGTCGCTGGCGCCGCGCTTCAACGTGTCGCTGCGGGACGACAAGAGCTACCCGTACGTTCTGCTGACCCTGCAGGATTGGCCGCGCATTGCCCTGCACCGCGGCCCGCGAGCGGTGCAGGGCAGGTACTTCGGGCCGTATCCCGGGGTCACCGCCGTGCGCGAGACGCTCAACCTGATGCAGAAACTGTTCAAGATCCGCAACTGCGAGGACAGCGTCTTCCGCAATCGGACCCGTCCGTGCCTGCAGCACCAGATCGGCCGCTGCAGCGCACCTTGCGTGGAGCTCGTTTCTCCCGAGGACTATGCGGAGTCGGTACGGCGGGCGGGGCTGTTCCTCGACGGCCGCAGTGACGAACTTGCCGACGATCTGACCAAAGCCATGGAGGGCGCCAGCGAGCGCCTGGATTTCGAACAGGCCGCGCGGCTGCGGGACCTGCTCGGCTCGCTGCGAAGCATGCAGGCGCGGCAATTCGTGGACGGTCGCGCGGCCGACCTGGACGTGCTGGCCTGCGCGATGCAGGGCACGGGGGCCTGCGTGCTGCTGCTGGCCTTCCGCGACGGGCGCAACCTGGGCACCCGCGCCTTCTTTCCGCGCACCAACGGCGAGGACAGCGCTGCCGAAGTGCTGGCGGCATTTGTGTCGCAGTACTACGCCGAGCAGACGCCGCCTCCGGAGATCGTGCTGGACCGGGAAATCCCTGACTTCGAACTCATCCAGTCAGCACTCTCGGCGGCCGCCAATCGCAAGGTCCAGCTGAAGTGCAACGTCCGCGGCGAACGCGCCGGCTACCTGGACCTGGCCCGGCGCAATGCCGAGATCACCCTCGCAACCGAGCTTTCCAGCCGCAACGCGCAGCAGGTGCGCAGCGAGGCATTGCGAGAACTGCTGGGACTCGGCGAGCCAGCCAAGCGCATCGAATGCTTCGATATCAGCCACACCATGGGCGAGGCGACAGTGGCCTCGTGCGTGGTCTTCGACGCCAGCGGACCGGTGCGTGGGCAGTACCGACGGTACAACATCACCGGCATCGAGCCCGGTGACGATTACGCGGCGATGCGCCAGGCGATCCAGCGCCGCTTCCGCCGCGCGGTCGAAGAGGGTGGGGTGATGCCGGACGTGCTTCTGATCGACGGAGGCGCGGGCCAGTTGACGCAGGCGCGCTCGGCGCTGGACGGGCTGGGCGTCGACAGCGTGGTGCTGGTCGGCGTGGCCAAGGGCGAGGAGCGCCGGGCGGGACACGAAACGCTGATCCTGGCCAGTGGGCGCGAAGTACGTCCAGGCGCGGCGTCGCCTGCACTGCAGCTGGTGCAGCAGGTGCGCGATGAAGCGCACAGGTTCGCGATCACCGGACACCGTGGCAAACGCCAGAAGGCGCGCACCACGAGCAAGCTCGAAGACATTGCCGGCATCGGTCCGAAGAGGCGCGCGAACCTGCTCAAGCACTTCGGCGGACTGGTCGGCCTCAAGGCGGCGGGAATCCACGAGATCGCACGGGTCGAGGGCGTCAATGCGGCGCTCGCCGAGCGAATCTACGCTAACCTGCACGGGCTGCCAGAGCCGGCAGCGCCAAACACCAGGGAAAGCGGGTAACGCGCTTGATGAAGCTGACCATCCCCACCTGGCTGACCCTGCTGCGGATACTGCTGATCCCCGTGCTGGTCGTTGTTTTCTACCTGCCGTACAAGTGGAGCAATTTCGCCACCGTCTTCATCTTCATCCTGGCGGCGCTGACCGACTGGCTGGATGGTTGGATCGCGCGCCGCTTCCACCAGCATTCGGCATTCGGCGCGTTCCTGGATCCAGTGGCCGACAAGTTGATGGTGGCGGTCGCGCTGTTCCTCATCGTGCAAGGCCACCCCACGCCGTGGATGGCGTTCTGGGCCGCAGTGATCGTCGGCCGCGAGATCGCGGTCTCGGCGCTGCGTGAGTGGATGGCGCAGCTGGGCCAGCGGGCCACGGTCAAGGTCGCGACCATCGGCAAGTTCAAGACCATCGCGCAGATGGTTGCCCTGGGCTGCCTGCTGTACTCGGTCACTCCGGCCCACGTCCCGCGCGACCAGATCTGGATGGGCTGGCTGGTGTTCCACATCGGCGACTGGCTGCTGGCCATCGCGGCACTGCTTACGCTGTGGTCCGGGGCCATGTACCTGCGGGCGGCGTGGCCCACCTTGCGGGAGGATGAACGGGCTGCGGTTGACAGTTCGCGGAAGGACGGTAAAATTTCCGGTCTCAACAAGCGGGAATAGCTCAGTGGTAGAGCACGACCTTGCCAAGGTCGGGGTCGAGGGTTCGAATCCCTTTTCCCGCTCCAGTTTCGAACAAGGCCCCGTTCGCGGGGTTTTGTCTTGTAAGGCGCTTGAATAAGCGCCGCGACTGCGCCAGTCTGGCGCAACAGTCACCGGCCTGGTGGCAGAGTGGTTATGCAGCGGCCTGCAAAGCCGCGTACGCCGGTTCAATTCCGACCCAGGCCTCCATCCCGCAACGAGCGGGGGTTTCAACGAGAACGCCCGCCTTCGCGGGCGTTCCCCGTTTTCGTGGCCCTGATGGCGGTCGTTCCCATTGGGAGGACAATCGGGCACGCTAGCGTCATGCCCGGGTGGCGAAACTGGTAGACGCATCAGACTTAAAATCTGCCGGGAGCAATCCCGTGCCGGTTCGATTCCGGCCCCGGGCACCACCAACGACATTCTGTAACACGCGTTGCCTCCGCGGCTGCGCATCCTTATCCGCATCCCAACGAGGAGGGTGATGATCCGCTATCTCCCTTACGCTCTAAGCGTCGTCCTGACCGTCGTGTCACTGGCGTTGCTGCCGCGCACGCCGAACTGGGGCTGGGGCGTGGTGATTTTCGGCGCACTGGCGGTCGTGGGCACGATCGACTTGCTGCAACGACGCAGCACCCTGCGCGGCATCTACCCACTCCTTGCGCATTTGCGACATGGGCTGGAATCGGCAGGGCCGGAAATGCGCCAGTATTTCATCGAAGGCGACACAGCTGAGGTGCCGTTTTCGCGTCAGCAGCGTGCCCTGGTGTACCAGCGATCCAAGGGCGTCAGCGACGTGGTGCCGTTCGGCAGCCAGAAGGGCGTGTACAGCGTCGACTACGAATGGCTCAACCATTCCATGGCGCCGGTCCATGCGTCCTCGCACGATTTCCGGATCATCATTGGTGCCGGGACCGCCCAGCCTTATTCCGCCAGCGTTTTCAACATCTCGGCGTTGAGTTTTGGCTCGCTTTAGGCCAACGCGATCCGTGCGTTGAGCGCAGGCGCGCGCCGCGGCAATTTCTACCACGACACCGGCGAAGGCTCTGTTTCGTGCTACCACCGCGAGGGCGGTGGCGATCTGGTGTGGGAAATCGGATCTGGTTACTTCGGCTGCCGCGACGAGCAGGGACGCTTCAACGAGGACCGATTCCGGGCCAACGCCTGCACCGACCAAGTGAAGATGATCGAGCTCAAGCTGTCGCAGGGCGCCAAGCCGGGGCACGGCGGCCTGCTTCCCGGCGCCAAGGTCACTGAGGAAATAGCAGTCACTCGCGGCGTGCCGGTGGGTATCGACTGCGAGTCGCCGGCAAGGCACGCGGAATTTTCCACGCCAATAGGCATGCTGCAGTTCATTGCGCGCTTGCGCGAGCTTTCTGGCGGCAAGCCGACCGGCTTCAAGTTGGCTATCGGGCATCCGTGGGAGTGGTTTGGCATTGCCAAGGCCATGCACGAAACCGGCATCCTGCCTGACTTCATCGTGGTGGACGGGGCCGAGGGCGGCACCGGCGCGGCCCCGGCCGAGTTCATCGACCACGTGGGCGTGCCGATGCACGAGGCACTGATGCTGGTGCACAACACTCTGGTGGGCCTGGCCCTGCGCGACCGGATCCGTGTGGCCGGGGCAGGGCGCATCACCAGCGCCTTCGACCTTGCCCGGACCATGGCCATGGGCGCGGACTGGTGCAACGCGGGCCGCGTTTTCATGTTTGCGCTTGGGTGCATCCAGGCCCAGAGCTGCCACAACGACATGTGCCCCTCCGGCGTTGCGACGCTGAACCCGAAGCGCTGGCGGAAACTGGACGTGGCCGACAAGTCCGCCAGGGTGCACCTCTACCACGACAACACGTTGCGGGCGCTGCGCGACCTGATCGGGGCTGCGGGACTCGAGCACCCGCAGCAACTGGGTCCCGAGCACATCCTGCGCCGGGTCTCGGCAACCGAGGTGCGTTCGCTCGCCGCGCTCTTCAGCTACCTGCAGCCGGGCGAGCTGATCGACCGCGTCCCCACCCACGCCGTGTTCCGCGATTTCTGGGCCGAGGCGCGCAGCGATTCATTCGCGCCACCACCGCGCCTGCTGGCGCTTCGCAGTACCAAGTCGTGCTAAACCGGCGCTGCTGCCAGGGGCGTCCGCGCCGATTGACCGCGCCCCGCGCGACCTTTACCATTTGCGGCCCGATTGAACCCAGTTTCGGGCGGTTAGCTCAGCGGTAGAGCATTGCCTTCACACGGCAAGGGTCGCAGGTTCGAACCCTGCACCGCCCACCATTAAAACAACGGCTTCGGCCGTTTTTTTATGTCCGGACCAGTGTTGGCCGCAATCGGCGGACCGAGTGACGTGCGATGTTCCCCGGCGGATCT
>JBDNHW010000009.1:0-14721 GCA_041688625.1 Pseudoxanthomonas sp. | reverse complement strand
GTACTCGAGGAAATCATTCAATACCTCGGGATGGATGATCAGCGTGGTGTCGATTTCCTCGGGCGACACGTCGCGCAGGTACACCAGCTCCTCGGCCAGTTGTTCCAGCAGCGCTTCGGGCGTGGTCGCATCGCTGAGCACGAAACGGACCTGCTGTTTGGCATGCACCGCCTTGGCGAACGGGCACAGGTTGAGCCCGATCACCGCACGCTCCAGCCACCGTCGCGTCTGCGCGACCGGGTCGATGGCCCCGTCCGGCATGGCGGATCCGGTGGCGACGTCGTCAGTCACGGAAATTGTCGAACTGCAGCGGCACCTCGAACTCGCCCTGCCGCAGCATCGCCATCGCCGCCTGCAAGTCGTCGCGCTTCTTGCCGTTGATGCGCAGCTTGTCGCCGTTGATCTGGGTATCGACCTTGAGCTTGGCTTCCTTGATCGCCGCGCTGATCTTCTTGGCGATCTTCTGCTCGATGCCCTGCTTGACGGTGATCTTCTGCCGCGCGCCGGCCAGGTTGGTCTCCACGTCGCCCTCGTCCAGGCAGCGCGCGTCGATGCCTCGTGCGATCAGTCGCGCGCGCAGGATGTCGGTCATCTGCTTGAGCTGGAACTCGCTCGGCGCCGACTGGCTGATGACGTTGTCGTCCAGTTCGAACTTCGCCTCCACGCCCTTGAAGTCGAAGCGCGTGGTGAGCTCGCGGCTGGCCTGGTCGACGGCGTTGGTCAGCTCGTGGGTGTCGACTTCGGAAACGATATCGAAAGAGGGCATGGCGGCGCGCTGCGTGTTCGGGATCGGCAAGGGTAGCGCAAGGCCGGTTGCAGGCGCATCAGCCTAGGCGCGGTTCGCCACGACGACGGCTGCAGGGTGCTGTTGGAGCATGCACCGCAAGGCGATAATGCGTGATGGCCGTTTCCTTCCCTCCCACTCCCGCGCCTGCCTCCCCCATGCCCGCCATCGGGCTGATGCTGCTGGCCGTGCTCATGTTCGCGCTGATGGACGCGGGGTTGAAGACGCTGGTGGAACACTACCCGCCGCTGCAGGTGGCGACGCTTCGCGGCCTGGCATCGCTGCCGCTGGTGCTGGTGTGGGTGCTGGGCACGGTGAGCGTGCGCTCGCTGTTGCACGTGTACTGGCGACTGCATCTGTTCCGGGGCGCGCTGGGCATCGCGATGATGTTCGGCTTCGTCTACGGCCTGCGCGCCATGCCGATGTCCAGCGCGTATTCGATCGCCTTCGTGGCGCCGCTTCTGGTCACCGCGCTGGCGGTGCCGCTGCTGGGCGAGAAGGTGGGACCGCGGCGCTTGACCGCCATTGCGATCGGGCTGGTGGGGGTGCTGGTGATCCTGCGACCGACCGGGCAGGGCATGGCCACCCTCGGTGGGCTTGCGGTGCTGCTGGCGTCGATCTGCTATGCCTTCGGCGCCATCACCGTGCGGCTGCTGTCACGGCGCGACAGCAGCCAGGCGATGGTGTTCTGGTTCCTGGTGATCCTGTCGTTGGGCGCCGGGCTGCTGGCGGCGCCGGAGTGGATCCCGCTACGGGCCTCCGACGTCTGGACCATCGCGGGAGTCGGAGTGACCGGATCGCTGGCGCAGGTCGCCCTGACTGAAGCATTCCGGCGCGGCGAGGCTTCGCTGATCGCACCGCTCGAGTACACCGCGCTGGTGTGGACCGTGTCGCTGGACCTGCTCCTGTGGGGCGTGCTGCCCGACAACGTGACCTGGCTGGGCGCGGGGATCATCGTGGCCAGCGGCTTCTACCTGCTACGGCGGGAAAAGATCCACGCCGCGGTCGAACATCCCTGAGTGCATGTCGCGCGGCTTGACCGGCGCCGGCGTCGTGCATGATGCGGCCATGCCCCTGTTGTTCCTTCCCCTGGTCATCCTGGTCGTGCTGGCGCTCTGGCTGCTGCTGCTGCCCGTGTCGCTCTGGCAGCGCTACCGCTTCGGCAAGGCGCGCCGCCGCGCCTGGCCCTGGCTGGTGCGCTTGAACGCATGGCTGCTGCTGCTGTCGGCCGTGGTGTTTCTGGGCGCGATGGCGATCACCAGCTACTGGTGGCCCGGCGCGCTGGCCTATGCGGCGGCCGGCGTCGGTACAGGCGCTCTGCTGGGTGGCGCTGGACTTCTGTCGAGCCGCTTCGAGCGCAATCTGCAAGGGCTGTTCTACACGCCGAACGCGTGGCTCATCCTGGCCCTCACCGTGATCGTCGCGGCACGCATCGGCATGGCCTTCGTCGAACTGTGGCGCTACTGGCAGGGCCGCGAATCACTCGCCCTTATCCCCGTGTTCGAGCATGCCAGCCTGTTCTCTGTGGCTGGTCTTCTGATCGGCTATTACCTGGTATTCAACTGGGGGCTGCGTTCGAAGCTGCCTCGCCCCCTGCCCCCGAACATGCGCCGGCTGCCCTGATCCGGCCTAGAAATCTTCGATGAACTCGACGGCGAGCTCGGCTTCCACCGCCATTCTCTCCACCACCGCATGGATCCGACGCATGCCTTCATCGTTCGGGGCTTCCACCTCGATATTGTGTAGGCCCGGGCCGAGGTCATCGGGCAACCCGGCCGAACTGGAGTCTTCGTCGTCCATGTGCGGCATCAGGTCGGCTACTTCTTCCACCCGCTCGATGCCTTCTATCGCTTCCAGCGCGTGCATGAGCTGGTTGGTGCCGTCCTCGCTGCCGGTGACGCGGATCCTGAGCGTGGGCATGGGTTTCGCCTGTGTGGGGAATTGTCCGACACGTTATCGGTGCTACCGCTAAGAGCGGGTGAGCGAAAAAAGCAAGTCGGCAGGTGCGGCTTGCCGCAGGTTTCACCAGGTGACGGCGACTGACGTGGCGGTAGCCTTGGATGGGCAGCGTGCGTCTTGGCTTGAGCCGGGAATCGATAGCGAAGCTCCAACCGGTGCCACGAGACGGAATCCTCGCGTCAGCAGGCCTCCAGCGCCTCGAGATACCTGCGGCGCCACGCGCCGATATCGTTGGTCTCCAGGTGATCCATCATGCTGCGCCAGCGATCGATGCGCTGCGCCCTGGGCATGTTGGATGCCGTGGCAATGGCATCGGCCACGCCATCGAGGTCGTGCGGATTCACGATCAGTGCCTCGCGCATCTCATAGGATGCGCCGGCAAGCATCGACAGCACCAGCACGCCTGGATCCTGCGGATCCTGCGCCGCCACGTACTCCTTGGCGACCAGGTTCATGCCGTCGCGCAAGGGGGTCACCAGGCCAACCGATGCCATCCTGTAGAAGCCGGTCAAGGTGGCATGGGTGAAGTTGCGATTGACGTAGCGCAGGGGAGTCCAGTCGGGCTCGGCGTGGTTGCCGTTGATATGGCCCGCCAGTTGTTCGAGCTGGTTGCGCAGCGTCTTGTACTCCGCCACCTCGCCGCGCGACACCGGCGCGATCTGCAGGTAGGTCAGGTTGCCCTTCTGGTCCGGATGTCGCTCCAGATACCGCTCGAATCCGTGGAAGCGCTGCAGGAGCCCCTTGGAATAGTCCAGCCGGTCCACCCCGATGGCCAGCTGCCGCGGCTGGATGCTGGTCCGTAGGTCGCGGACCGCCGGCTTGTTTTCCGCCGCCTTCGCCTGCCTGGCGATGAGCGCGGTATCGATGCTGATGGGGAACGCGTCGGCGCGGAACCTGCGCCCGCCAGGCGCTTCGAGCACTCCGTTGTCCAGGACTTTCCCACCACCGAACAGGCGCACGTACGCCTGGAAACGCTCGACGTCGCGCCGCGTCTGGAATCCGACCAGGTCGTACGCGTAGAGGCTGGAAAACAGCTGGGCATGCTCGGGCATGGCCGCCACCAGGTCGCACGAGGGCATCGGCACGTGCAGGAAGAAGCCGATCTTGCAGCCGACGCCGCGCTCGCGCAGCAGCGCCGCCAGCGGGATCAGGTGGTAGTCGTGGATCCACACCGTGTCGTCCTCGCGCAGCAGCGGGGCGAGCCTGTCGGCGAACAGCGCGTTGACCCGCAGGTAGCCCTCGCGCTTGTCGCGGTCATAGTCGACCAGGTCCAGGCGGAAGTGCAGCAGCGGCCACAGGGTGCGGTTGGCGAAGCCGTTGTAGTACTCGTCGTGGTCCTTGCGGTCCAGGTCCATGGTCACGAACCGGATGTCGCCTTCGCTCTGCTCGTGCAGGGCGCCGCTGCGCTCGCGGCTTATCTTGCCGCTCCATCCGAACCATAAACCACCGCGCTCGCCCAGCGCCGCCAGCAACGCTACCGCCAGGCCACCGGCCCGGCTTTCGCCCGGGACCGCGACGCGATTGGACACGACGACCAGACGGCTCATGTGGCTTCCTGCCAGGAACGTGAAAGCCGGGTAGCGGCGATGATCAGGCCGACGTGCGAATAGGCCTGCGGGAAATTGCCCCAGGGTTCACCATCCTCGAACGCGAGGTCTTCGGACAGCAGACCCAGGTGGTTGCGGCGCTGCAGGATGCGCTCGAACAGCTCGCGCGCCTCCTCGGTGCGGCCGATCGCGGCCAGCGCATCGATATACCAGAAGGTGCACAGGGTGAAGCTGGTTTCGGGCGTGCCGAAATCGTCGGGAGCGATGTAGCGGAACAGCGCGTCGCCACGCTTGAGGTCGCGGCCAATCGCCTCGACCGTTGCCACGAAGCGAGGGTCGCCGGCGGCGACGAAGCCCACGTCGGCCAGCAGCAGCAACGAGGCATCCAGGCGCTCGCCGTTGAAGGTATCGGTGAAGTGGTTGCGCGCTTCGCTCCAGGCGTCGGCGCAGACCCGCGCATGGATGGTGTCGGCGCTCTCGCGCCAGTACGCTGCACGGTCCTCCAGGCCAAGCGCGCTGGCGATCCGCGACAGGCGGTCGCAGGCGGCCCAGCACATCACGCTGGTGTAGGTGTGCACCTCGGCGCGCCCGCGGAACTCCCACAGGCCGGCATCGGGTACGTCGTGAAGTGCATAGGCGTGCTCGCCCAGCGGCTCGAGCCGCTTGAAGGTTTCGATAGTGCCCGGGTCCACCAGCCGCTGGTCGAAGAACAGCTGGGTCGAGGCGAGTACGACGCTGCCGTACACGTCGTGCTGCTTCTGTACCCAGGCCAGGTTGCCGCGTCGCACCGGACCCATGCCGCGATAGCCCGCCAGGCTTTCGACTTCATGCTCGTGCAGCTGCTCTTCGAACGCGATGCCGTACAGGGGCTGCAGGGTTCCGTCGGTGGTGGCGATGTTGAAGATGTAGCGCAGGAACTCCTCCATGCTGCGCGTGGCGCCAAGGCGGTTCAGCGCGCGGACCACGAAAGCCGCATCGCGCAGCCAGCAGTAGCGGTAGTCCCAGTTGCGCGAGCTGTGCGGCGCTTCCGGGATCGAAGTGGTCATGGCCGCGATGATCGCGCCGCTGTCCTCGTACTGGCACAGCTTCAGGGTGATGGCGCTGCGGATCACCGCGTCCTGCCACTCGAGCGGGATCGACAGGTAGCGCACCCATTCGCGCCAATAGTCGGTGGTGCGCTCCTGCGCCTCCTGCACGCTCGCGGCAACGCCGCGGGTCAGCGGCTCGTCGGCGCCCAGCAGCAGATGGACCGCATGGGTGAGCACGAAGGGCGCCTCGTCGCGCACGAAGCGGACCGGCACGTCGGTGGTCAGGCGCAGGGTGAAGTCGGGCAGCCGCCAGCGCATATGGTTGCTGCCCCAGGTGGTCTCGGGCACCCGTGCACCCCAGTCGGCGAGCGGACGCAGGCGCACGCGGATACGCGGATTGCCCGACAGCGGGGTGACCTTGCGCAGCAGCGCGACCGGTCGATAGAAGCGGTCGTGCTGGCGCCAGCGCGGCGCGAAATCGATGATCTCGATCGAGCCGCCGTGCGTGTCTCGCAGCACCGTGCGCAGGACGGCCGTGTTCTGCACGTAGGCCTGTTCGCTGTCGGCCAGGTCTTCGAGCTCTATCGCGTAGTCGCCGCCATCGTGCTCGCGCGGAGACAGCAGCGAGCAGAACGCGGGGTCGCCGTCGAAGGCGGGCAGGCAGCTCCACACCACGCGTCCGCGCCGGTCGACCAGCGCGCCGAAACTTCCATTGCCGATCACTCCGAGTTCGAGGTTTGCCTCTGTCATGCGTGCCCCTGTTCGCGGGCTGCGTTGCGGCGCAGCCAGTGGTGGACGGCGCTGGGATCGCGCAGTGCGTAGCGGGCGCAGCTGGGTTCGCGGGTCCCCACCAACACGCTCCAGCCACCGGCAGCATCGGCAGCGGCGAAGCCGAATTCATCGGTCAGGTCATCGCCCACGAACACCGGCGTGCGGCCCGCAAACGGCGGCTCGGCCATGAGCGTCAGCACGGCACGACCCTTGTCCACGCCGGCCGGCACCAGCTCGATCACGTGGTCGCCCGGCTGCAGCCGGTAGCCGGTCAGCTGCGGCAGGTGTCGTTCGGCCAGTGCGCGCAGCGCCACCTCGGCTTCGGGCGCCGCGCGCCAGTGCAGGGCGAGGTTGGCGCCTTTGTCTTCGACCACGATGCCGGGATGGCGTTCGACCAGCAGGCTGGCCTCGCGGCGCAGTGTGAAGAGGGCATCGTCATCGGCAGTGCGCTCGTCCGGCGCATCAACACCCCGGAACTGCTGCCCGTGCAGACCGGCCGCCGGCAGCCGCAGCGGCGCGAACAGCGCGTCGAGTTCCCGCAGAGGGCGGCCGCTGACCAAGGCAACGGCACCGTCGAGCCGGTCGCTGATGCGGCCGAGGGTCTCCAGGGCACCGTGGGGAAGCGCGACCAGGTCCGGGCGCGACGCGAACTCGAGCAGGGTGCCATCCACGTCCAGGAACAGTGCGCAGGCACGATCCAGCAGAGGGGGTGGCGGACGACGGTGAGGGGTCGCAGCAGCCATTACGCAGTCTTGCACGCGCCGGTGAAATCTTTGTTGCATGCGCCACGAAATGTTCGTTGCATAGGCGACAATCGGTGCCGCTTCGATCTTCCAGGGATATGCAATGAACGCAGCAAGTTACGGGTTGGCGGTGATGATCGGGGTGCTCCTGCCCTTGCAGGTGCTCCTCAACGCATCCCTCGGCAAGCAGACCAGCGGGCCGCTGTTCGCCTCGATGTGCTCGTTCTTCGTCGGGAGCGCGGTGCTGACCGTGTTCTGGGCGTTCACCCGACCCACGTTCGACGTAGCGACGCTGGTCCGCGTGCCGTGGTGGGCGTGGACCGGAGGCATGATCGGCGCGCTCTACGTCGCGGCCGCCACTCTGCTGATCCCGCGCACCGGCGCGGCCGCCCTGATGTGCCTCGTGGTCCTTGGGCAGCTCGTGGGCTCGCTGGTGGTCGATCACTACGGCGTGCTCAGCGCACGCCAGCCGATCGACGCGCTTCGCCTGGTCGGTGTGGTGATGGTGGCCGGCGGTGCGCTGCTGGTGGTGAAGCCCTGGCAGTAGCCGCCTCTATCACCGGTGCTAGGCCGGCTGAGGCGCCTGACGCAACCGCAGCCATAGCGTGTGTGCTGCGAGCACCAGTGCAATGGCCACTGCCGTCCACGCGGTCACGTCCGCGCCGGCCATCGCGCTGCCCGACTGCTTCACGTACACTGCCACCAGCGCCCACAGCGCGGCCGCGACGAAGACCAGGTTGCCGCGCATGCGCTGGTTCAGGGCCAACAGCAGGGCCGCGGCCAGCAGCCACAGCGCCATGCTCCAGGCCAACTGGTCGTCGACCGGCAGCAGCCGATAGGCCACGATCACCTGCGCGGTGTTGAGGAACGCGGCCAGTGACAGCCAGCCGGCGTGCAGCGACAGCGGCAGCCACGCCAGCCAGCGCTGGCCCGGCTCGAGGCCCGGGTCCCGTGACAGGACCAGCGCGCAAAACAGCAGGCACACCAGCGCCGCCCAGATGACCACCAGCGCCAGCCAGAACACCTGCGCGGAGAACACCGGCATCCACAGTGCGGTCAGGGCGAAACCCAGCGCCGCAGGGATGCGAATGCGCGCGATCGCGCCATCGGGCCGGCGGCGCGAGGACATCTGCCAGATTCCGAAGGCGATATCGAGCAGGAAGATCAGCCCCCAGATGGAGAACGCGTAGCCCGCGGCGACGAGGAGCGTGGGATATCGGCTGGAAAGCTCGGCGTTGTCAGGGCCAAACATGCCCTGGTTGGAAAACCATGCCACCAGCGGCATGGCGAGTGACATCAGCAGGACGATCAGGCGCATGAGGTTTCCAGCTGTGGAAGGTGGCCCACCCTAGCGCAGCACGAGGTGGAACGTGTGTCTGGAGCGCCTCCGACGCGAACGCGGGCATGACCGACGGCATGCGGAATTCGCGACCACCGGTGCCACGCTGGCGCTCCCCCGGGCCTGCGGAGTCGTCGATGTCACGTTATCCAGTATTGCTCCTCCTGTCGTTCGTTGCCGCAGGCGCGCGACTTCAGCTGCAACGTCGAGGGCGGTTACGGCCTCACTATCAACGACACGAGCGTCATCCTGACCCGCGACCGCGGCACGCCGAAGTGGATCGTGATCCGCCAGGACCGGCTGTTCGTGGACGACCGCTGGGTGCAGCTGGGCCCGGAGGACCGCAAGCGCATCGACGCGTTCGACATCGGCGTGCGCGACGTGATGCCGCTGGCCAGCGGCATCGGCCGCGACGCCGCCGATATCGCCTTCATTGCCTTGGGCGAACTGGCTGCCGGCTTCAGCAGCGACCCAGCGCGCACGCGCAGGACCCTGGAGAAGGCGCGGCAGCAGATCGATACGCGACTCGCACGATCGGTGACCGCCAACCGCTTCGACGAGGACGCGCTGGGCGAAGGCATCGGCGAAGTGGTCGGCGAGGTGCTGCCGACCCTCGTCGGCGACATCGTGGGTGGAGCCGTGAGCGCGGCGCTGACCGGTGACACCTCGCGGCTCGAGGCGATGGATGGACTGGACAAGAAGATCGAGGCGCAGATCGAGCCGCGCGCAAAGGCCCTGGAAAAGCGCGCCGACCAGCTATGCCTGCGCATGCTGGCGCTGGACGCCCTGGACAATGCGCTGGCGTATCGTCTGCCGGACGGCAGCGCCTTGAACATGCTCGACGCCAGGCGCACCAGCAAATAGCCGCGAAAGGGGCCGCGCCGTGGAGTGCCGGAGGCACGCCTTGTCCCGCTCCAGGCCTGCTGGTGGCTTCGCAGGTTTGCGCATCCTCTCCAGATGGCCACAATAGGGGTTCCCTCATCGATCTGGATCACTGGAGCTGCGCATGGCCGAACTCAAGGAAGCACGCGTCCCAGACATAGGTGATTACGACGACGTGCCGGTGATCGAGATCCTGGTGGCTGTGGGCGACACGGTGGCCAAGGACCAGGGCCTGATCACCCTGGAGTCCGACAAGGCCACTCTGGAAGTGCCCGCCCCGTTTGCCGGGGTGGTGCGCGAGCTCAAGGTCACGCTGGGCGACGCACTGTCCGCAGGCGCCGTGGTGGCGATGATCGAGGCCGGGGACGAGGGCGAGGCGGAGGCGCCCGGGCCGGGTGACCAATCGCAGGCGGCCAAACCTGATGCGTCCAAGGCCGACGCGCCCAAACAGGAAGCGCCCAAGCAGGAAGCGCCCAAACAGGAAGCGCCCAAGCAGGAAGGAACCGGCGATGCCGAAGCCGACTCCGAAGTGGAACCGGTGGCCGGCAACAAGGCACCGGACAAGCTCGCCCAGCGCGACATCGACAGGGCCCAGGATCCGGAAAAGGGCACCGACGCAACGCCGGCCAGCCAGTCCCCGGGCGACGACACGCCGGCCAGTGGCCCGACCAGCAGCCCCCCGGTTCAATTCAACGCCGATGCGGTGCTGCCGGACAAGGTGCCGCACGCCAGCCCGGCCGTGCGCCTCATGGCGCGCGAGCTGGGCGTGGACCTGCACCAGGTCACCGGCAGCGAACGCGCCGGGCGCATCAGCAAGGAAGACGTGCAGCGCTTCGTCAAGGCCGCGCTCGCCGGTGGCGGCGCGCCTGCCGCGGCGCAGGCAGGCGGTGGCGGTGGCGGACTGAACCTGTTGCCGTGGCCGAAGGTGGACTTCGCCAAGTTCGGCGAGATCGAGACCAGGCCGCTGTCGCGCATCCAGAAGCTGTCCGGCGCCAACCTGGCGCGCAACTGGGCGATGATCCCGCACGTCACCCAGCACGACCACGCCGACATCACCGACCTCGAAGAGCTGCGCGTGGTGTTGAACAAGGAAAACGAGCGCGCCAATACAGGCGGGGCTGGCATCAAGGTCACCATGCTCGCGTTCTTGCTCAAGGCCACGGTCGCGGCGCTGAAGAAGTACCCGGATTTCAACGCCTCGCTCGACGCCAGCGGCGAAAACCTGGTGCTGAAGAAGTACTTCCACATCGGTTTCGCCGCCGACACGCCCAAAGGCCTGGTGGTGCCGGTGATCCGCAACGTCGACCAGAAGGGCGTTGCCGAATTGGCCAGGGAAATGGGTGAACTGGCAGGCAAGGCGCGCGAAGGCAAGCTGGGCCCGGCCGAGATGTCGGGAGGCTGTTTCTCGATCAGCTCGCTGGGCGGCATCGGCGGCATCGCGTTCACGCCGATCGTCAATGCGCCCGAGGTGGCAATCCTCGGTGTTTCCAAGTCGTCGATGCAGCCGCTTTGGGATGGTAAGGCCTTCCAGCCGCGCCTGCAGCTGCCGCTTTCGCTGAGCTACGACCACCGCGTGATCGACGGTGCCTCGGCGGCGCGATTCACCGCTTATCTGGCGCAGCTGCTGGGCGACATGCGCCGCGTGCTGCTGTGAGACGCGGCGCCCGCCCAGGCTTGCTCGTACAGCGCGCGAGGGCGAAGGCCCTCGGCATGCGCGCCAAGTGATGGCGCAGCCGGCGCCCCTGGACGACAACCGCCTTGCCGCGGCGGGCGAACGCTCTGCCGAGGCAGCACGGCAGCTGGCGTCCGACAGCGCGGACGGACTCAGGCCCTTCCTGAGCTACGACCTGCTGCCCTTTGCCGGCATGTCGATCACCGTCGGCGGCCTGCTGGTGGCCAGCGTGGTGCTGTTGGCCACCTGGTTCCTGTCGCTGGCCGCGCGCCGCGCGCTGGCCCGCTATGGCGAGAAGTACCCCAACGCCAACCGCGCCTCGCTCTACACCATTACCCGGCTGCTGCAGTACACCTTGCTGGCGGTCGGCCTGCTGATCGCGCTCACGGTGGCGGGGATTCCGGTTGGCAGGCTGGCGGTGTTCGCCGCAGCGCTGGGCGTCGGCCTGGGCTTCGGCCTGCAGGCGATCTTCAGCAACTTCATTTCCGGGCTGATCCTGCTCTTTGACAAGTCGCTCAAGGTGGGCGATTTCGTCGAGCTGGAATCCGGCGTGCATGGTGAAGTACGCGACGTCAAGATCCGTGCCACGCGCATCGTCACCAACAACAACATCGACATCCTGGTGCCCAATTCCGAGTTCGTCACCGGCCGGGTGGTGAACTGGACCTACCGCGACGTATCGCGGCGCGTGCGCATCCCCTTCGGCGTGGCCTACGGCAGCGACAAGGAAGTAGTCAAGCGCGCGGCTCTCGAAGCCGCCGCCGAAGTTCCCTTCACCCTTGAGCAGGAGGGGCCTCGCAAGCCGCAGGTGTGGCTCAGCGAGTTCGGCGACAGCAGCCTGAATTTCGAGCTGGTGGTGTGGCTCACCGCCGAGGCGACCAAGCGCCCTGGAGCGGTCAAGGCCGCCTACAACTGGGCGCTGCACTCGGCCCTGGCGCGTCACTCGCTGGAGATCCCGTTCCCGCAACAGGATCTGCACGTGTGCAGCCTGTTCGGTCTCAGCGGCGAAGCTGCGCGAAGCGCCTTGCGCCTGGAAGCGAACGTCCCGAAGCCGCCGCCGCCCGATGCGCAGACGCCCACCTCCAACGACGCGGTCGAAGACGTCGAGCGCGACATTGCCGAAGAGAAAAAAAGAGATCTCGACAAACCGGATTCGACAGAGGAACGAAATGGCCACGATTGAAGTAAAAGTCCCCGACATCGGCGACTACACCGACGTTCCGGTGATCGAGATCCTGGTCGCCGTGGGCGACACCGTGGCCAAGGACCAGGGCCTGGTGACGCTGGAGTCGGACAAGGCGACGCTGGAGGTGCCTTCGGCTGCGGCCGGGGTGGTCAAGGAGTTGAAGGTGAAGCTTGGCGACACGCTGTCTGAAGGCAGCGTGGTGGCGGTGCTCGAGGCAGAAGGCGAGGCGACCAAGGCTTCGACTTCGACTCCCTCGACGTCCGCCGATCCGCCTGCGGCCCCCAAGCCGCCGGCCGACACTCCGGCCGACACTCCGACCACGCCGCCCGTGGCGCCGTCGCCGGCCAAGCCTGCGAGCGATGCTCCAAAGCCGGCACTGGGAAGCGGCCGCACGGCCGACATCGAATGCGCACTGGTGGTGCTCGGCGCCGGGCCCGGCGGCTACACCGCCGCGTTCCGCGCCGCCGATCTCGGCCTGGACACCGTGCTGGTCGAACGCTATCCGACCCTGGGCGGCGTCTGCCTCAACGTGGGCTGCATCCCGTCCAAGGCGCTGCTGCACTCGGCTGCCGTAATCGACGAAGCCGCCCACGCTTCGGAGTACGGCGTCGATTTCGGCAAGCCGAAGATCGCGCTGGACAAGCTGCGCGGATACAAGGAGAAAGTGGTGGGCCAGTTCACCAAGGGCCTGGCCGGGATGGCGAAGCAGCGCAAGGTGCGCAGCGTGCAGGGCGTGGCCAGGTTCGTTTCGGCGAACGAGCTCGAGGTTGTCGGCGAAGACGGCAAGACCCAGCTGCTGCGCTTCGGCCAGTGCGTGATCGCCGCCGGTTCGCAGGCGGTGAAGTTGCCCTCCTTCCCGTGGGACGACCCGCGGGTGATGGATTCGACCGATGCGCTGGAGCTGGCCGAGATCCCGAAGAAGATGCTGGTGGTCGGTGGCGGGATCATCGGCCTGGAAATGGCGACGGTGTACCGCGCGCTGGGCAGTGAAGTCACCGTGGTGGAGTTCATGGACCAGCTGATGCCCGGTGCCGACAAGGACCTGGTCAAGCCGCTGGCCGATCGACTGAAGAAACAGGGCGTGGCGATCCACCTCAAGACCAGGGCTGGCAAGGTCGAGGCTTCGAAGAAAGGCATCACCGTGCAGTTCGAGGCCGCCGAGCAGGGGCAGAAGGCCGAGCTGGAAAGCGGCATGTTTGACCGCGTTCTGGTCGCCGTCGGCCGCACGCCCAACGGCGGCAGGCTGGATGCGGAGAAGGCCGGCGTGATCGTTTCCGATCGCGGCTTCATCGCGGTGGACCGGCAGATGCGCACCAACGTGCCGCACATCTTCGCCATCGGCGACCTGGTGGGCCAGCCGATGTTGGCGCACAAGGCCACCCATGAAGGCAAGCTGGCGGCCGAAGTGGCCGCCGGAGAAAAGAAGGAGTGGGTGGCGCGGGTGGTTCCGTCGGTGGCCTACACCGATCCGGAAGTGGCCTGGGTGGGCGTGACCGAAACCGAGGCCAAGGCCAAAGGCCTGAAGGTCGGCGTGGGCAAGTTCCCGTGGGCGGCTTCCGCGCGCGCCGTCGGCAACGGCCGCAGCGAAGGCTTCACCAAGCTCATATTCGACGCCGAAAGCGAACGCATCATCGGCGGGGCCATCGTCGGCGTGCACGCGGGCGACCTGATTTCCGAGGTGTGTCTGGCCATCGAAATGGGCGCCGAGGCGGCCGACATCGGCCACACGATCCACCCGCACCCGACCCTGGGCGAGACCGTGGCCATGGCCGCCGAGGTGTTCGAAGGCACCATCACCGACTTGTACATCCCGAAGAAGAAGTAGCGGCAGGCACCGCCGCTGCGATCCTGTGCTTTCGGTAACCGGCCGCGGCTTCCCCGTAGCGCGCAGATTCGGGCTTGCCCGGATGCTCGAGCCGTTTCCGTGTAGATCCGAGCTTGCTCGGATGCTCTGCGCTTTCCGCATAGATCCGAGCTCGCTCGGATGCCCCGGATTCCGTGGCAAGAGCATCCGAGCAAGCCCGGATCTAGAGGGGCAGGGCTCGGATCTGCCCATAGCCTGATGCGCGCCTGCGGTCATGCGCCCGGCCCGCCTGTCATCAGCTGCGCTTTCCGCATAGATCCGAGCTCGCTCGGATGCTCCGGAGTCTGTGGCAAGCGCATCCGAGCAAGCTCGGATCTACAGGGGCAGGGCTCGGATCTGCCGGTAGTTTGATGCGCGAATGCGGTCATGCGCACGGCCCACCAGAAAAGAAGCCCCGGCGGGCAGCCGGGGCTTCTGGGAGGTCTGCAGCGGAACATCGACGAGGAGTGAGCCGCAGACCTTGCATCAGCAGACCTCGGCCCCGGGTCAAAGTTCCGTCGGATTCCTGCTGAACAGGCGAGATGCCCGGACGCGGGCGGCAACATGCCAAAGTCCGCCGCTCCTGGTTGCTCTCGGCGTCATTGCCGGCTGGAGCGCTAGCGCCAACCGGATCACTGGCCGGTCGCGCAAATCTGCCAAGCGGTGCGCGGGCATGTCCAGCTTCAAGGCCACACCACCGCAACGCCAGACCGATTGGCGCGGAGGGAGCGGGCCGGGCCGACCGCCAGACTTTCGTCGCATCCACAGGCTTGCCGCTCAAATTTAACGCCTGGTGGGTTCAACCGGTCAACGCAACGCCTCGCTTAGTTTATCGGCTGGCGTCATGAAGCCCAACGTTTTCCTGGGGCGCTGATTCAAGCGTAGCGCGACTTTGTTTAACGCAGCCTGCGAATGCAGCGACAGGTCAGTTCCATCCGGGAAGTACTGCCGCAGCAAGCTATTGGTG
>JBDNHW010000056.1:0-6863 GCA_041688625.1 Pseudoxanthomonas sp. | reverse complement strand
CCTTGAACTCGCCACCAAACATCTCCGCGCCAATCTTCGTCAGCGCCGCGGTCAGCGTCGTCTTGCCGTGATCCACGTGGCCAATCGTGCCCACGTTCACGTGGGGCTTGGTGCGCTCGAATTTACCCTTTGCCATGGCTGTCTCTACCTTGTTCTGGTGATCGTTTAGTCGAAGGGCCGGCCGCAGCCGGCACTCGTCAGTTCTTCTTGATGACCGCTTCGGCGATGTTGGCCGGCGCTTCTGCGTAGTGGTCGAATTCCATCGTGAAGGTGGCGCGACCCTGCGACATCGAGCGCAGGGTGGTGGCGTACCCGAACATCTCGCCCAGCGGGATCATCGCGTTGATGATCTTGCCCGAGGGGCTGTCGTCCTGACCCTGCAGGATGCCGCGACGACGGCTCACGTCGCCCATCACGTCGCCCAGGTAATCCTCCGGGCTGACGATCTCGACCTTCATGATCGGCTCGAGCAGGACCGGGCTGGCCTTGTTGAAGCCTTCCTTGAACGCCATGGAGCCAGCGATCTTGAACGCCATTTCGTTGGAGTCGACGTCATGGAACGAGCCGTCGACCGCGCGTACCGCCACGTCGACGATCGGGAAGCCGGCGAGCACGCCGTTCTTCAGCACTTCCTCGATGCCCTTGCCCGACGCGGTGACGTATTCCTTGGGAACCACGCCGCCGACGATCGCGTTCTCGAACGAGAAGCCCACGCCGCGCTCCTGCGGCTCTATTTCGATGACGATGTGGCCGTACTGGCCGCGACCGCCGGACTGGCGTACGAACTTGCCTTCCTGCTTGACCGCCTTGCGGATGGTTTCGCGGTAGGCGACCTGGGGCTTGCCGACGTTGGCTTCCACGTTGAACTCGCGCTTCATGCGGTCCACCAGGATGTCCAGGTGCAGCTCACCCATGCCGGCGATGATGGTCTGGCCGGACTCTTCGTCGGTGCGCACGCGGAACGAGGGGTCTTCCTGCGCCAGACGGCCCAGGGCGACGCCCATCTTTTCCTGGTCGGCCTTGGTCTTTGGTTCCACCGCCATCGAGATGACGGGCTCCGGGAAGATCATGCGCTCCAAGGTGATGATGTGATCGAGCGCGCACAGTGTGTCGCCGGTGGTCACGTCTTTCAGGCCCACCGCGGCGGCGATGTCGCCAGCGCGCACTTCCTTGATCTCGCTGCGCTCGTTGGAGTGCATCTGCAGGATGCGGCCCACGCGCTCTTTCCTGGACTTGACCGGGTTGTACACCGCGTCGCCCGAGTTGAGCACGCCCGAGTACACGCGGAAGAAGGTCAAAGAACCCACGAACGGGTCGGTCATGATCTTGAACGCCAGCGCCGAGAAGGGGGCGGTGTCAGTGGCAGGACGGCTGTCCTCCTTCTCGTTGTCGTCGATACCCGCAACCGGCGGACGATCGGAGGGCGACGGCAGCAGGTGCACGACGCCGTCCAGCATGGCCTGGACACCCTTGTTCTTGAAGGCGCTGCCGCAGAACACCGGCACGATCTCGACCTTAAGGGTGCGCTCGCGCAGACCGCTGATGATCTCCTCTTCTGTCAGTTCGCCCTCGTTGAGGTACTTGTCCATCAGGACTTCACTGGCTTCAGCCGCGGCTTCGACCATGAACGCGCGCGCGGCCACCGAGATCTCGAGCAGATCGGCGGGGACCTCGCGGTATTCGAAAGCGGTGCCCTGCGAGGCCACGTCCCAATGGATCGCCTTCATCTTGATCAGGTCGACCACGCCCTCGAAGCCGTCTTCGGCGCCAATAGGCACCTGCATCGGCACGGCGTACGCGCCCAGGCGGCTCTTCAGCTGCTCGACGACCTTGTCGAAATTGGCACCGGTGCGGTCCATCTTGTTGACGAACGCCATGCGCGGCACGGAATACTTGTTGGCTTGGCGCCAGACGGTTTCGGACTGCGGCTGCACGCCGCCGACCGCGCACAGCACGAATACCGCGCCGTCGAGCACGCGCAGCGAACGCTCGACCTCGATGGTGAAGTCGACGTGTCCGGGGGTGTCGATGATGTTGAAGCGGTGTTCCTGCATGGACTTGTCCATGCCCTTCCAGAACGCGGTGGTCGCAGCGGACGTGATGGTGATGCCACGCTCCTGCTCCTGCTCCATCCAGTCCATGGTCGCGGCGCCGTCGTGGACTTCACCGATCTTGTGGCTGACGCCGGTGTAGAACAGGATGCGCTCCGACGTGGTGGTCTTGCCCGCGTCGATGTGGGCCATGATGCCGAAATTGCGGTAACGCTCGATGGGGGTGGTGCGAGCCACGACAGTCTCTCTTTATGATTTCAATCTTGCGGATGGCCGAACGCCGCCCTGAGGCGGCCTTCGGATTCGTCTGCGACACAGGCGTGTCGCAGGGGCACCTGGAAGGTGCCGGAGGGTCCGCCTGCAAAGGTGCCGCATCGAAGCAGCGCCTGCGGACCCGGGCCAATTACCAGCGGTAGTGTGCGAACGCCTTGTTCGCTTCCGCCATGCGGTGGGTCTCTTCGCGCTTCTTCACGGCGCCGCCACGGTTCTCGGAGGCGTCCAGCAGTTCGGCGGCCAGCTTGCGCGGCATCGAGTTCTCGCCACGCTTGCGCGCCGACTCGATCAGCCAGCGCATCGCCAGGGCCAGGCGTCGCGAGGAACGCACTTCGACCGGGACCTGGTAGGTGGCACCACCGACGCGGCGGGATTTCACTTCCACGGTCGGGGAAATGTTGTCCAGCGCCTTCTCGACCAGCTCCAGGGCATTGGGGTTCTTCTCGCCAATGACGTCCATGGCGCCGTACACGATCTTTTCGGCGACGGACTTCTTGCCGCTGTACATGACCATGTTGATGAAGCGGGCGATGGTCAGGCTGCCGTGCTTGGGATCGGGCAGGACGGTACGCTGTGGGGTTGAGCCTTTACGCGACATATTTGCTTTACCTGTTCAAATCTGTGATTTGGCATTTCGCCAAGGCGAAACGCGCCTCAAGCCTTCGGGCGCTTGGTGCCGTACTTGGAGCGGCTCTGTCGGCGCTTGGCCACGCCAGAAGCATCAAGCGAACCGCGGACGGTGTGGTAGCGCACGCCAGGAAGGTCCTTGACGCGACCGCCACGGATCAGCACCACGGAGTGCTCCTGCAGGTTGTGCCCTTCGCCACCGATGTAGCTGATGACTTCTTCCTGGTTGGTCAGGCGCACCTTGGCCACCTTGCGAAGCGCCGAGTTCGGCTTCTTGGGGGTGGTGGTGTACACGCGGGTGCACACGCCGCGACGCTGCGGGCACTTGTCCAGCGCGGGTGACTGGCTCTTATAGGTGGGTGCCTGCCGCGGCTTGCGGACGAGCTGATTGATCGTTGCCATCTTTATGGATTCTTTCGAATGAAGGCCGCAGCCTTGTGCGTGGAAAACGACGGCAGGCCGTAAGCCGGCCTGCCGAGACAGGAAAGTATAGCGGGCAGGCCAAAACCGCGTCAACCGACCGGTGCCCTGCCCAACCCTCCGTGGCCGCAGCGGGCGCGTCCTGCGCCCGGTATAGCGGCTCCCGGACATGATCCGGGAGCGTTGTTGCCTACTCTTCGCCCGCTGCCGGGGAGTCGACGGCGACTGCCGGCTCGTCCTGCCGGACTTCACCGGGGCTTGCAACCAGGGCTTCCATCTCCGAGGCGGTCAGGCCCGACGCGTTCTTGCGGCGGTTGCTGTGGTATGTCAGGCCGGTGCCGGCCGGGATCAGACGGCCGACGATGACGTTCTCCTTCAGGCCGCGCAGATTGTCGCGGGTGCCGCGGACGGCAGCCTCGGTCAGCACGCGGGTGGTTTCCTGGAAGGAAGCGGCGGAGATGAACGACTCGGTCGCCAGCGAGGCCTTGGTGATGCCCAGCAGCACCGGGTCGTACTTGGCCGGCAGCTCGTTCTTGGCAATCAACCTGGCGTTTTCCTCCAGCACACGCTGGCGCTCGGCCTGTTCGCCGTGCAGGTACTTGCTGTTGCCCGCGTCGGTGATCTCGACCTTGCGCAGCATCTGGCGGGTGATCACCTCGATGTGCTTGTCGTTGATCTTGACGCCCTGCAGGCGGTACACATCCTGGATTTCCTTGACCAGATACGCGGCCAGCGGCTCCACGCCGAGCAGGCGCAGGATGTCCTGCGGGGTCGGCTCGCCGTCCACCACAGTTTCGCCCTTGGCCACGTGTTCGCCTTCGAACACGATGATCTGGCGGAACTTGGGAATCAGCTCCTCATGCTCGCTACCGTCGGTGTCGCGGATGATCAGGCGCTGCTTGCCCTTGGTGTCCTTGCCGAAGCTGATCAGGCCCGAACGTTCGGCCAGGATCGCAGGATCCTTCGGCTTGCGCGCCTCGAACAGGTCGGCCACGCGCGGCAGGCCGCCGGTGATGTCGCGGGTCTTGGAGGCTTCCTGCGGCACCTTGGTGACCACGTCGCCCACGCCCACGGCGGCGCCGTCCTGCAGGTTGACGATCGAGCGCGGCGGCAGCAGGTACTGCGCCGGCAGGTCGGTACCCGGGATGTTGAGGTCCTTGCCGGCCTTGTCCACGATGCGCACGACCGGACGCAGGTCCTTGCCCATCGAGCCGCGACGCTTGGGATCGGTGATCTCGCGCGAAGCCAGGCCGGTCAGTTCGTCGGTCTTCTCGATGACGGTGATGCCGTCGACGAAGTCCACGAAGCGCACGAAACCGGCGACTTCCGAGACGATCGGGTGGTTATGGGGATCCCAGTTGGCCACCGACTGCCCTGCCTTGATCGCCGCGCCGTCCTTGACCGCGATGGTGGCGCCGTACGGCAGCTTGTAACGCTCGCGCTCGCGACCGTGGCCGTCCAGCACCGAGAGCTCGCCCGAACGCGACACCGCGACCAGATGCCCATTGGCGTGGGCGACGAACTTGAGGTTGTTGAACTTGATCGAACCGGTGGTCTTGACCGTGATGTTGTCCACCGCGGCAGCACGCGAAGCCGCGCCGCCGATGTGGAAGGTACGCATGGTCAGCTGGGTGCCGGGCTCGCCGATCGACTGCGCGGCGATGACGCCGACCGCTTCGCCGATGTTGACGGTGTGGCCGCGGGCCAGGTCGCGACCGTAGCAGTGCGAGCACACACCGAAGGTCGAGGCGCAGGTGATGGTGGAACGCACCTTCAGGGCCTGCACGCCGGCATCTTCAAGCTTCTGCACCCAGGCTTCGTCGAGCAGCATGTTGCGGGTGACGATCGGATCCTCGTCGTTGCCCGGCAGGAACACGTCCTCGGCCACGATGCGGCCCAGCACGCGGTCGCGCAGCGGCTCGACCACGTCGCCGCCTTCGACGATCGGGGTCATCATCAGGCCTTCGCTGGTGCCGCAGTCGACCTCGGTGATCACCACGTCCTGCGCCACGTCGACCAGGCGACGGGTCAGGTAACCGGAGTTGGCGGTCTTCAGCGCGGTGTCGGCCAGGCCCTTTCGCGCGCCGTGGGTGGAGTTGAAGTACTCCTGCACGTTCAGGCCTTCGCGGAAGTTCGCCTTGATGGGCGTCTCGATGATCGAGCCGTCGGGACGCGCCATCAGGCCGCGCATGCCGGCCAGCTGGCGGATCTGCGCCTGCGAACCACGCGCGCCGGAGTCGGCCATGATGTACAGCGAGTTCATCGACTTCTCGTTGATGGTCTCGCCCTTGGCGTTCTGCACCTTGTCGGTACCGATGGTGTCCATCATCGCCTTGGCAATGCGCTCATTGGTGCGCGACCAGATGTCCACGACCTTGTTGTAGCGCTCGCCGGCGGTGACCAGGCCGCTCTGGTACTGCTCCTGGATCTCCAGGACTTCGGCCTCGGCCTCGCCCAGGATGCCCTTCTTCTCCAGCGGGATCAGCATGTCGTCGATGCCGATGGAGACGCCGGCGCGGGTCGCGTAGGCGAAGCCGGTGTACATCAGCTTGTCGGCGAACACGACCGTGTCCTTCAGGCCCAGCATGCGGTAGCTGGAGTTGATCAGGCGGCTGATGGCCTTCTTGTTCAACTCGGTGTTGGCCAGCGCGAACGGCAGGCCCTCGGGCAGGATCTCGGCCAGCAGCGCACGGCCGATGGTGGTCTCGACGATGGCGTTGTTGCGGACCTTGTTGCCGTCCTCGTCCCTGGTCACTTCGGTGATGCGGACCTTGACCTTGGCGTGCAGTTCCACCACGCGGTTGTCGTAGGCGCGCTTGACCTCGGCGATGTTGGCGAACGCCATGCCCTCGCCCTTCTTGTTCTCCAGGGCGCGGGTCATGTAGTACAGGCCCAGCACCACGTCCTGCGACGGCACGATGATCGGCTCGCCGTTGGCCGGCGACAGGATGTTGTTGGTCGACATCATCAGCGCGCGCGCTTCCAGCTGTGCCTCCAGGCTCAGCGGGACGTGGACGGCCATCTGGTCGCCGTCGAAGTCGGCGTTGAAGGCGGTGCAGACCAGCGGGTGCAGCTGGATGGCCTTGCCCTCGATCAGCACCGGCTCGAACGCCTGGATGCCCAGGCGGTGCAGGGTCGGCGCACGGTTCAGCAGCACCGGATGTTCGCGGATGACCTCTTCCAGGATGTCCCAGACTTCAGCTTCCTCACGCTCGACCAGCTTCTTGGCGGCCTTGATGGTGGTGGCCAGGCCGCGACGCTGCAGCTTGGCGAACACGAACGGCTTGAACAGCTCCAGCGCCATCTTCTTGGGCAGGCCGCACTGGTGCAGCTTCAGGTAGGGCCCAACGACGATCACCGATCGGCCGGAGTAGTCCACGCGCTTGCCCAGCAGGTTCTGGCGGAAGCGGCCCTGCTTGCCCTTGATCATGTCGGCCAGCGACTTGAGCGGGCGCTTGTTGGTGCCGGTGATGGCGCGGCCGCGGCGGCCAT
>JBDNHW010000055.1:0-2985 GCA_041688625.1 Pseudoxanthomonas sp. | reverse complement strand
GTCGAGGCGCTTTCCGAGATGCAGCGCGACCAGGCGCGAGATCGCATCCGAGCTGCCGCCCGGCGGATACGGCACGATGATCCGGATCGGCTTGTCGGCGGGCCAGGTCTGGGCCAGTGCATGAGCTGCCGGCAGCGCCGCCAGCAGGACGAGTGCGGCAAGGTGCTTCCATTGATTCGCGAACATCCAGGACTCCTTCATCGAGGTTGAAGACGGCGCATCGCAGCACGCATGCCCGCGATGCGCCCGAAGACCAGCGCCTTACCCAGGCCCGTACCCGAGTGATAGCTCGCACCGTGAAACCCGCCGACCGCCTCGCCGGCGGCATAAAGGCCCGGAATCGGACAGCCTTCACGCAGGACGCGCATGCCGGCGTCGACCGCAATGCCGCCGTACGTGGCGAGCAGGTGCCCGATCGTGGCGAATGCGTAGAACGGCGGCTTGTCGAGCCTTTGCGGCTTGCCGTAGTTCCCGGCGAGTGCCTGCCGCCCGAAATCCTGGTCCACGCCTGCGTCGACGAACCGGTTGTAGCGATCGACGGTACCGCGCAGGCGGGCTGGCGGAACGCCTGCGCGATCCGCCAGGGCCTCGATCGTCGCGCCCTTCACGAGCAGGCGGATCTTCGATGCATCGAGGGTCATCGGCGAACCCTGGCCCGCAGCCGCCTGCGCGGCGACGGCCTTGTCGAAGACGCGGCTGTCGAAGACCTGGTATCCCATCTGGCCCGGCTCGTCGAGACACGCGCCCGCAATATCCTTGTAGGAAATGGACTCGTCGACGAATCGCTCGCCGTATGCGTTGACGATGATGCCGCCCTGGTAGTAGAGCAGCACGATGTCGTCCGCTGTCCCGCCGGTGGCGTGCAGCTCGAAGCTCGGCTGCACGAACTCGATGTCGGCAGTATCCGCGCGCAATGCCTCCGCCATGCGCAGCGCGTCACCGGCATGACCGGCGCCGGACGTGGCCACCACTTCGCCGAACCGTGGCTCGATGGCCCGCAGGCGCTCGGGATTACGGGCGAATCCGCCGCTCGCGAGCACCACTCCGCGACGTGTGCGGATACGGACTGTCGCGCCGTTGCGCTGCTGGATCGTCACACCGATCACCGCGCCGTCGGCGTCCGTGACGAGGTCGGTGACGGGAGTCTGGAACAGGACAGGCACCCCGCGTGCATCGAGCTCGCGCTTCAGTCCCCTGACGAGGTCGATCGGATCGGTGAGGTGGCCACGCGGCACGCTCATCCCGGCCATCGCACTCACGGTCGGCGACCACTTGATACCAAGCGAAGTCAACTGGCGGTAAGTGTCGAGCTGGTGCGCGATGTAGGCCTCGACGAGCGCGGGAACGTTCCTGTGCTTGCCGGTTTCGACGATGTCGGCATAGAACAGTTCGCAGGAATCCTCGACACCGCAGTTCCTCTGCTGCGGCGTGCCGGAAAAGCTGATGCGTCCCACGGCGATCGCGGTGGAGGATTCCAGCAGTCGCGGCTGCTTTTCGAACACCATCGTCGTGGCGCCGGCGGCGGCAGATTCGATCGCGGCCTCGAGTCCAGCGCCGCCAGCCCCGGCGATGACCACGTCAACTTCCTCGGCCCAATCGACGGCCGTCATGGCGAACCTCGTTCGATCCTGATCACATGCTTCCCCAGTCCCCTGCCTTCCAGCACGTCGATGAGCGCCTGCGGCGCCGATTCGATGCCGCAATGCACCGTTTCGCGAAACTGCATCTGCCCGGATGCGATCCACCCGGCGATGGCAGCACGCGCTTCGTGCGCGCGCTGCTCGTAGTCGTAGACGATGAAGCCCTCGATGCGCGCACGCGCGGCAATGATGGCTTCCTGCGCATCGTCGCGTTGGCGCGGACCGGCGAGCTGTGCGACACGACCCACCACCGCGACCCGCGCACCGCGCGCAAGATGTTTCAGCACCGCATCGGCCACGGGACCGCCGACATTGTCGAAGTACGCATCGACCCGGTCGGGGCAAGCGGCCTTCAGCGCGTGCGCGAGGTCGGTCTGGGCGCGATAGTCGATGGCGGCATCGAAGCCCAGCTCGTCGACGACATGACGGACCTTCTCCGCGCTGCCGACGATGCCGACGACCCGGCATCCGCGAAGCTTTGCAATCTGGCCGGCGAGCGAACCCACCGTTCCTGCGGCGGCGCTGACGACGACGGTCTCCCCGGCTTGCGGCTTGCAGATCTCGAGCAGTGCAAAGTACGCGGTAACGCCCGGCATGCCCAGGACGCCCAGCGCGGTGGAGACCGGCGCCAGCGCCGGGTCGACACGGGTTACGCCGGGCGCGTAGCGGGCCTTGACGGTTTCCCCTTTCGACAGCGCGTGTTCCTGCCAGCCCAGCATGCCCTCGACGTAATCGCCGTCGCTCCACTCCGCGTTGCGGGATTGCACGACCTGACCGACCATCCGACCCCATACCATCGATCCCACCGGAATCGTTGCGCCATAGTCGGTCGACGCTTCCATGCGCCAGCGCTGCAAGGGATCCGCCGACAGGTAGTGGGCGGCAACGACAAACTCGCCGTGACCAGGTGTGGGCATGGGCACTTCCGCAATGGCGAAGTCGCCAAGCCCTGGCGTCCCGATGGGGCGGGATGCGAGCAGCACCTGACGGTTGCGATCCGCAGGCTCGTGTGCGACGGCGCTCATCCCGCTTGCCTCATTTCGAGATCGTGACTCCCGTCGTCTTGACTAGCTGCGACCAGCGCGCGATGTCTTCCCTGATCTTGGCGTCTCGAGCTCGCAGCACTTGGCGTAGTACGGGTACCACTTGGCGTGGTCGGGCGCGAGCTCGTACCAATGGGGGTAAAAGTGCGCGCCGATGAAGTGAGGTCGTTCACCGCCCGCTCCAGTTCCCTCACGCCCCTCATGCCCTCGTAGGGATCGAGCCCGGCGAGCGCGCTGAAGCGGTCGGGGTGCTGTTTAACGGCCTTGGCCACCAGCTCGTACGGCAGGTGGTAGCAGGCCGG
>JBDNHW010000008.1:0-10603 GCA_041688625.1 Pseudoxanthomonas sp. | reverse complement strand
CACCGACCCAGCAACCCTGCGGTCACCCCGATGTCGCGGGCGACCTGGGTGATCGTGCTGCCCGGCTGCCGCGTCAGCGCGACCGCCTCGTGTTTGAACTCGTCGCTGAACCTTCTTCGCTTGCTCATGACACTCCTATTGACTCAAGGTGAGCCTACTTTGAAGTGTCCGCGTTAACGGGGTAGAACCCGATCCAGACCTTATGACCGTAGGCCATCCGCAGGTCGTAACAGGCTCGGATGAGGGGTATGAGGTCCATGTCCGTTGTGTAGCCCGCCAGAACCTGTTCCTTGTCCATGTTCTGGTACCAGCCCTCGACGTAGTACCAGAAGTCGTCGACTGGATCTTCGTCATGCAGGATGGCCCCCATTGTCAGGATGCGGAGGCCGCCGTGCTTCTCAAACTCGTCGCCAAAGATGGTCAGGGCGAGGAGCGTCTCTTCGTTAAAGGTTTTCATAGTTTTCTCTAGTTGGTTTTTAGGAGGTTGGCGCGACCCTCTGCAGAGAGCGGCGCCGTTCTTGCCGACAGAGAGATGAAAACATTTGGTGGCATTGCCCGTATGTAAACGAATGGCGGATCTGGAATCACCATTCCGAATCTGAGAAACGTTTACATACGTGCAACTTGGAGACGTGATGGGGCACAGTGCCTCGACCTGGCCGAGACAACGCCTCGAGCACGTTCCGTTGTCAGAACGTGTTTAGGTCGATCCAGAGACGAAGAAGGCCGAGCGCAATGTCGGCCTAAGTGCTTGATCCGTAATGGTGGGCCGTGATGGATTCGAACCATCGACCAAAAGATTAAAAGTCTTCTGCTCTACCAACTGAGCTAACGGCCCGCGTACAGCCCGGCGTTGCACCGGGCAGGCATTCTAACGCACCGGGCCGACATGCGAAATCAGGCGTAGCGGGTGGGATCGGCTACGCCGGCGTCGGCAAATCCCACGGCGCGCAGCGCGCACGCGTCGCAGTGGCCGCACGCCAACCCCTGCTCGTCAGCGCGGTAGCACGACACGGTGAGGGCGAAGTCCACGCCCAGGCGGGCGCCCTCGCGCACGATGTCGCCCTTGCTCATGTCCAGCAGGGGTGCGTGCACGCGCAGGCCAGCGCCTTCGACACCCGCCCTGGTCGCGAGGTTGGCGAGGCGTTCGAAAGCGGCGATGAATTCCGGGCGGCAGTCGGGGTAGCCGGAGTAGTCCACGGCGTTGACGCCGCAGAGGATGTCGGCGGCGCCCAGGACTTCCGCCCAACCCAGCGCCAGGGACAGCATGATCGTGTTGCGCGCGGGCACGTAGGTGACCGGTATGCCGGCGCCACCAGCTTCGGGCACCTCGATTTCTGCAGTCAGCGCCGAACCGCCAATCGAGCGCAGGTCCACCGCCACCGTCTTGTGCTCCACCACATCGAGCGCGGCGACCACGCGCGCGGCGGCATCGAGTTCGGAAGTATGGCGTTGGCCGTAACGCACGCTCAGCGCATGCACCGCAAAGCCCTGCTCGCGCGCCAGGGCCACCACCACGGCGGAATCCATGCCGCCCGACACGAGTACGACTGCCTTCTTCATGACCATTCCAGGAGCTGTAGGAGAGTTCGTGCGGCTGGACCATCCGGCGCCGCGGTGTACTGGCGAAACAGTGCGCTAGCGACCCGGCGCGTCGTCCCAAAGCAGCTTGTGCAGCTGCATCTGGAAGCGCACGGGCAATCGGTCGGCCACGATCCAGTCGGCCAGGTCGCGCGGCTCGAGTTCGGATTTGCTGGGAGAGAACAGCACGTCGCAGCGCTCATGCAACCGATGGGTCGCCACCAGTTCGCGGGCCCATTCGTAGTCGGAACGGCCGCACAGGACGAACTTCACCTGATCCCGCCCCGTCAGCAACGAGAGATTCTCCCAACGGTTGCGCGCGTCCTCTCCGGAGCCCGGCGTCTTGATGTCCAGCACCCGCGACACCCGCGCATCCACTTCGGAGATGTCCAGCGCGCCAGAGGTCTCCAGCGAGACGTCCAGCCCCGCCGCGCACAAGGCGTGCAGCAGTTTCAGGCAGCGCTTCTGCGCCAGAGGCTCGCCACCGGTCACGCACACGTGACGCACGCCGTGCTCGATGACTTCCTGCACGATGGCGTCGATCTCGCGCCATTGCCCGCCATGGAAGGCGTAGGCGGTATCGCAATACTGGCAGCGCAGGGGGCAGCCGGTCAGGCGAACGAAGACCGTCGGCCAGCCGGCGGTGGCCGCTTCGCCCTGGAGCGACAGGAAGATCTCGGTGATCTTGAGGCGGTCCGTGGACGACTGGACGATGTCGCTGGGAAGGGAGGCTGCAGACATGGGGATAGGTTACGTGGCTGGCGGCCGTCGCGGCGAGGCGCTGGAGGAGCACGCGTGGGTGCAGGCTCTGCTTCGTCCGAACGGCAAGATCAAACGCTCGCGCCCATGGGGCGCTCCTACGGCGCCGGGCGGGTCAGCGCAGGCGACCGAGCTGGATCGAGCGCAGCCGGTCTGCGGCCGTGCGTGCGGCGTCGCTCCCGGGATAGCGGACCGTGACCTCGGCCAGGGTGGCTTCGGCCGCTTCGACCTTGCCCTGGCCAAATTCGGCCAGGCCCAGCTTGAGCAGGGCATCGGGGGCCTTGTCATGGGTCGGGTGGCGCTCCAGCAGGCTGCGGAACTGCTGCGCGGCCAGATTGTAATTCTGGGTCACGTAGTAGCTTTCCCCGAGCCAGTACAGCGCGTTCGGTGCGTAGGCGCCATTCGGGTAGATCTCCAGGAAGCTCAGGAACAACTGCGCGGCATCGGCGTAGGTACCTGCTTTCAGCGCCTCGAAGGCCACGCCATACGCGGCGCGCTCCTGGCCGGCGTCAGCCATGGCACCCACGTCGCCGCGCACTGTCGGGGCCGGTCCGTCGGAGAGTGTCGATGGCGGATTCGCCGAGCGAGTTCCGGAGGCGACCGGCGTGGCGAGGGGCGCTACCGGCGGCACGACGGGCGCAGCACCGCCTTCGAGCCGGTTGAGCCGACCATCCAGGTCCAGGTACTGGTCCTGGTTCGCTTGTTTTAGCTTCTGGTTGGTGTTCTGCAGCTCCTCGACGAGTGCGCGCAGGGTCTGCACCTCGGTGCGCAACTCGCCCATCTGGTTCAGCAGGTCCAGGTTGCCGCGGTCGTTGGCCGCGCTCTGCTCCAGCGCCGCCACGCGGTCGGCGAGGCTCTGGCGCTGCGCGTGGGCCGGTGCCATGAGCGCCGCCGACAGCACCAGGGCGGTCAGCAGCGTGGAAATCGGATTGGAACGCATCAGGGCGTGGTCCGTGTTCGTGCCGCGCTCAACGGATCCGCAGCCGGATTACCGGCTGCGGACCGTGTCCGCCAGCGAATTACTTGGCGGTGTAGACGATTTCCACGCGACGGTTGCGCGCCCAGCAGTCTTCGCTGGAATCGGTGCAGACCGGGCGCTCTTCGCCGTAGCTGATGACGCTCTGCTGGCCGGCCGAGCCGCCCTGCGCCTGCATCGCCGATGACACGGCATTGCCGCGGCGCTCGCCCAGGCCCAGGTTGTACTCGCGGCTGCCGCGCTCGTCGGCGTTGCCTTCAAGGTTCACGCGCGAGGTCGGGCGGTCACGCAGGTACTTCGAATGGCAGGCAACGATCGCCTGGTATTCCGGCTTCAAGGCGTCCTGGTCCAGGTCGAAGTACACCACGCGCTGGCGCAGGCACGCGTCGGTGTCCAGGTCGTTCGGGCCGTAGGCGCCTGCGGTGGTGGGCATGTCGGTCATCGGGGCGGTGCTGGTGCCCGGACCGGCCATTGGCGGGGCTTCTTCCTTGACGGTCTTCTTGCAACCGGCCAGGACGGCGACGGACAGGAGGGACATCATCACTACGCGGGTGCTTGTCTTCATCGTGGATTCCTTGTGGTTGGCTCGGGTTTGGGGAAGAACTACAAAAGCTTAACTCTTTCCGGGTTTATCGTGGCGTCCGGTAGGGCGACCAGGCCGGCTCGCGCACGTCGCCTTCGGCCAGCACCAGGCGCTGCCTTACGCGGGCGTCCGCAGACACGGCATACAGCACTCCCCGGCGTCCTTCCCGGGCGGCGTACAGCACCATGCTCGCGTTGGGCGCGAAGCTCGGCGACTCGTCCAGCGAGCCTGGCGACAGTGTGCTCCAGCGCGGCGAACCCAAGCTGCTGTCCATCATCGCGATGCGGTAGGTACTGCCGCTGCCCTGCGCGACGGCGATCTTCTTCCCATCGAAGGACACGGTGGGGGTCGCGTTGTAGTTGCCCTGGAAGGTCACGCGCGTGGCGCTGCCGCCGCTGGCAGAGACGCGATAGATCTGCGGCCGGCCGCCACGGTCGGAGGTGAAGTACAGGGTGTTGCCGTCGGCACTCCAGGTCGGCTCGGTGTCGATTCCGAACTGGTTGGTGATCTGGGCCAGCGCCTTGCTGCCCAGGTCCATCACGTAGATCTCCGGATTGCCGCTGCGCGACAGGGTCAACGCCATGCGGCGGCCGTCGGGCGAGAAGTTCGGAGCGCCGTTGATGCCGCGGAAGCTGGTAAGCAGTTCGCGCGCCCCCGTGGCAATGTCCTGGACGTAGATGGAAGAGTTGCCGCGCTCGAAGCTGACATAGGCCAGCCGGCGCCCGTCCGGGCTCCACGAGGGCGACAGCAGCGGTTCGGCCGAACGCACCACCGTCTGCGGGTTGAAGCCATCCGAGTCGGCGACCATCAGCGCGTAGCGGGCATTGGCGCCCAGCCCGGTCTGGGTGATGTAGGCGATGCGCGTCCAGAACGCGCCGCGCACACCGAGAATCTTCTCGTAAATGGCGTCGGCGATCTGGTGGGCCACATCGCGCATCGCGTTGGACCGCGCTGTCATGGCCAGGCCCAGCATGCGCTCCTGCTTGGCCACGTCGAACAGCTCGTATTCGACCCGGAAACCGCCTCCGGGGGCGTCGACGACGCGCCCCACCACCAGGTAGTCCTGGCGCAGCGCCCGCCAGGTGGGGTACTGCACCTCGCTGCCGCGCACCGGGCGCTCGGTGATGCTGGCTTCGGCCAGGGTCCTGAAGGCGCCAGAGCGCTCCAGGTCGGCCCGGATCACCGCCGCCACGTCGGTCGGCGGCGCCGCGGCGCTGCCCTGGTAGGGCATCGGAACCACTGCGATGGGCAGGGCGGCGGCGTTGCCTCCGATGATGTCGATTTCCAGCCCCTGCTGCTGTGCCGACGCAAGCGCGGGCAGCAGCAGGAGCACGAACAGGAGTAGCCGGTGGGACAGAATTTTCATGGGCTCTTCAAAGCTGGGGGGTGGCACGGGAAGCATGCACAGGCCTTGGCACCCGATGCGTGCACGGAGTTTCGCAAACGTGAACGGAAGGTAATGTGAATCCCCCTAGCGAGCCTCGAAGTTGAAGATCAACGTGCGGTTGAAAACGTCCTCGAAGCCGCGATACGGCAGCGGATCCGCCTTCAGCACCGCCCGCTCCAGGTAGTCCTGGGCAATCTGGTCCATGCCGCACCCGGGTTGCACCTCCGCACTGGTCACCGCTCCGCCCGGCAGCTGGCGGATCACCACCTTGCAGCGCGTGCCCGGCTGGACCGAGTCCGGCTTTGTCCACTGGCTGGCGACAGCCTGCTGGATCGCCGACTTGTAGGCTTCCAGCAGCCCCGGATCCACGCCGTTGTTGCCGGCCGGCGCGCTTGCCGAGGGTGCCTGCGTGGGCGCGGCGCTTTCCGCCTGCCGGGCGCGCGCCTCTGCCAGCTGCCTGAGCTTCTGTTCCTGCAGCTTCTTCTGCTGCTCGAGCTGCGCACGCTGGCGCCGGATTTCATCCAGCTGCTTCTGCTTGTCCGTTTCTGCCTGCTGTTCGGCCAGCCGCCGGCGCTTCTCCGCTTCCTCCTGGCGCTGGCGCTCGGTCAGGTCGATCTGCTCCTGGCGGCGCTTTTCCTCCTGCTCGCGCAGCTCGCGCTCACGCGACAGCGCCAGGGCGTCCGCGCGGTCCTGGTCGGTGGTGTCGGGCACGGGCACGCGTTCCTGTGCGACCTGCTGCAGCGGCACCGGCGAATCCTGGGGTACCGGCTCGGGGACCGGCTGCGCTGGCGGCACCGTGTCTTCCTCCATCAGCTCCTCCACCGGCGCGGGCAGCGGCTCGATGGTCTCGGCTGCACGCAACGCGCGCTCGGCTGCCCGGGTCTCGCTGGCGGACAACTCCAGTGAGGCATCCATCGAGGCACCGGCGGCGGCGGGCAACTCGCGCTGCCACGAGAAAATGGAGCCGAGGAAGAACAGCAGGGCGATGCCCAGGTGCACCCCAAGCGCCAGCCCGAAGTCCCGGCCCAGACCGCCGTCGGGTTGGCTGGCCTGGCGATGGATTGCTTCAGCGTGCATCGCCGCCGGCGGTCAGCAGCCCGACCTTGCTCACCTTGGCACGCTGCAGGATCTGCATCGCGTCGATGACGCCCTGGTAGCTGCCCTGGCCGTCGCCGGCCACCACCACGCGCGCATCCTTGTCCTGGCTGACGATGGCGGCCATGGTCGATTCCAGGCCGGCAGCGTCGACTGCCTTCTGTTCGCCTTCGGGCAGGGTGAGGGTCATGCTGCCGTCGGGCCGCACGGTGACGATGATGGGCGCGGTGCTGTCCTGCACCGCCTTGGCGTTGGCCACCGGCAGGTCGACGTCCACGCTGAGGGTCAGCAGCGGCGCGGTCACCATGAAGATGATCAGCAGCACCAGCATCACGTCGATGTAGGGCACGACGTTGATCTCGGACTTGAGCTTGCGGCGCTTGCGGCGCGAAATGGCTGCGGTCATGTCAGTGCCGCCTAGTCGTCGACCGAGGCCTGGCGCTGCAGGATCGAACTGAACTCTTCGGCGAAGCTCTCATAGCGCACCGACAGCCGATCCACGCGCGTGGTGTAGCGGTTGAACGCCCATACCGCAGGAATCGCCACGAACAGGCCGATGGCGGTGGCGAACAGCGCTTCGGAAATGCCCGGCGCCACGGCGGCGATGCCGGCCTGCTCGCCACTGTTGAGCATGTCGTGCATGGTCACCATGATCCCGAAGACAGTGCCCACGAGGCCCACGTAGGGCGCCGTGGAGCCGATGTTGGCCAGCAGTTCGAGGTTGTGTTCCAGCCGGTCGACCTCACGGGCGAAGGTGGCACGCATGGCGCGCTGCGCGCCTTCCAGCGGCGCGCGCCCATCGAGCTTGCGCTTGTCGCGCAGGCGGGTGAATTCGCGGAATCCTGCCTCGAAGATCGCCTCCAGGCCGGTCACCACCCGGTTGCGGTCGGTGGCGGCCGAATACAGCTTGTTGAGTTCCGAGCCGGACCAGAAGCGCCCTTCGAAATCGTCGGCGTCCCGGTTGGCGCGACTGTAGATGCGCGCCTTGCGGAAGATGATCACCCAGCTGACCAGGGACCCGACCAGCAGCAGCAGCACGATCAGCTGGACCGGCAGGCTCGCCGTCAGCATCAGGTCGAAGTAGTTGATGCCCTCCTGGCTGGCGACGGCCAGGGTCTCGGCCGCAGTGGTGGCGGCCTCTTCGGGCAGCGCTTCCACCACTGTGTCCTGCATTGCCAGGAGCATCGCGATCATCCGTCTTTCCTCTCTCTCTTGTCCGGGGTTTGCAGGGCTTTCATTTCTTCGTACAGCGCATCGGGTGCCGCTTTTGGCCTGAAGCTTTCCGCGCTCAACGCTGCCAGGCGCACCTGGGCGGTCATCAGCACTTCGTCGCCCCGCAGTACCGATTGCGCGAACACCACGCTCGCTCGCCGGCACAGGCGCAGTTTGACGGTCACCGCCAGCAGGTCGTCCAGGCGCGCGGGGCGCAGGAAGTCCAGCTGCATGTCGCGCACCGCGAACACGAGATCGTGGTCCCTGCGCAGCTGGTCCTGTCCGTGGCCGCGGCTACGCAACCATTCGGTGCGCGCGCGTTCGAGGAAAGCGACGTACTGCGCGTGGTAGACCACGCCACCCGCGTCGGTATCTTCCCAGTAGACCCGTGTCGGCCAACTGAATGGTGTGGAAATGAAAGCTGTATCGCAGGTATCGGAGTTCAAGTGTGCTGCTCCAGATCTCGAGATTTGCCACGCAAGAGGCACGCGTTATTGCCGCACCACCGCACGATCAGAACAGGCCGTCGGTCTCGGCGTCCGCCGACAGCACCTTGCGGCGCGGCGGCTTCAATCCCAGGTGCAGGTAGGCCTTGCTGGTGGCCATGCGGCCGCGCGCGCTGCGCACCAGGAAGCCCTGCTGGATCAGGTAGGGTTCGACCACGTCTTCCAGCGTGCCACGCTCTTCGGACAGCGCCGCAGCCAGCGATTCGACCCCGACCGGGCCGCCGTCGAAGTTGTCGATGATGGTCCGCAACAGCCGGCGGTCCAGCTCGTCGAAGCCTTCCGGATCCACGTTGAGCATGACCATGGCCGCGCGCGCGACCTCCTCGTCGATGCGTCCCTGCGCGCGCACCTGCGCGAAGTCGCGCACGCGCCGCAGCAGGCGGTTGGCGATGCGTGGCGTGCCGCGAGACCGGTTGGCGATTTCCACCGCGCCCTCGGGCACGCAGTCGATGTTGAGGATCCTGGCCGAGCGCCGCACGATCTGCGCCAGCTCCTGCGGGTTGTAGAACTCCAGCCGCTGCACGATGCCGAAGCGGTCGCGCAGCGGAGCGGTGAGCATGCCGGCGCGGGTGGTGGCGCCGATCAGGGTGAACGGGGGCAGGTCGAGCTTGATCGAGCGCGCGGCGGGGCCGTCGCCGATCATGATGTCGATCTGGAAATCCTCCATCGCCGGGTACAGGACTTCTTCCACCACCGGCGAGAGGCGGTGGATCTCGTCGATGAACAGCACGTCGTGCGGCTGCAGGTTGGTCAGCAGCGCGGCGAGGTCGCCCGCCTTCTCGATGACCGGGCCCGACGTCACCCGCAGGTTGACGCCCAATTCGTTGGCGATCACGTGGCTCAGCGTGGTCTTGCCCAGCCCGGGCGGGCCGAAGATCAGCACGTGGTCCATCGCCTCCCCGCGGCCCTTGGCCGCCTCGATGTAGATCGAGAGCTGGTCGCGTACCGGCTTCTGGCCCAGGTACTCGTCCAGCCGCTTCGGACGAATGCTCGCCTCGATGGCGGCGTCCTCGCCGGTGGCACCAGCGGCGATGAGGCGCGCGTCGTTCATGGGCCTATGGTCGCATGCGCCGTGACAAACAGGCAGTCCGCGACGCTTGCACGGGCAGGCCGCACGGGCAGGCGCGATTGCCCGCTTCGCCAAAGCGAGAGTGGTTTGGACGCAGGCGTTCCGGCCGGCTCCATGTCCTCGTGCCTTTACGGACATGGCACAATCCGCGCCGTGCTTCGCGGCCATCCGCATTGGAGAAGGGCTTGCGCCGAGGCGACATCAGACATCCTGCCCGGCTGGTGCCCCTGGCCTTCCTAGCCATGATCGCGCTCGGCACGGCGCTGCTCATGCTGCCTGCGGCGACCGCGGGGCCCGGCGGCGCACCTCTCATGACCGCGCTGTTCACCGCGACCTCGGCGGTATGCGTGACCGGCCTGGTGGTGGTCGACACGCCGACCTACTGGTCGACTTTCGGCCAATGGGTGATCCTGGGCCTGTTCCAGGTCGGCGGCTTCGGCATCATGATCGGCGCCACGCTGCTCGCGCTGATGGTGTCCGGCCGGCTCAACCTGGGTGCGCGGCTGGTGGCGCAAGCCGAAACCCGCACCGGCCTGGGCAACGTCACCGGGGTGATCAAGGTCGCGGTAGTGGCCACGCTGGTCGTGGAGCTGGCGACCGCGGCCTTGCTGTCGCTGCGCCTGCGCACCGGCTACGGGATGGACTGGGGCGAGGCCGCCTGGCACGGGCTGTTCCAGGCGGTCTCGGCATTCAACAACGCCGGGTTCTCGACCTGGTCCGACAGCCTGACGCAATTCGCGGACGATCCGGTGTTCATCCTGCCGATCACGCTCGCGGTCCTGATCGGCGGGCTCGGCTTTCCCGTCATGCACGAGCTGCGGCGGACTGGCTTGGTGTTTTCCCGCTGGTCGCTGCACACCAAGATCACCGTGGCGGGCAGCGGTGTACTGGTGGCGGCGGGCGCGCTGGGCATCGGCCTGTACGAATGGCGCAACCCGGACACGCTGGGGGCGCTGGATGCGACCGGGAAGTGGACCAGCGTGATGTTCCACTCGGTCGCCGCGCGCACCTCCGGGTTCAATACCATCGACATGGGCGCAACCACCATCGAGACCCAGGCCATCCACTGGGTGCTGATGTTCATTGGCGGCGGCAGCGCCAGCACTGCCGGCGGCATCCGGGTCACCACCTTCTTCCTGCTGGGGCTCGCGGTCTGGGCCGAGGTCAGCGGCAATCGCGATACGGCCGCCTTCGGCCGCCGGATACCGGAGCAGAGCCTTCGCCTGGCGTTGACGGTGGTGCTGATGGCGCTGACGCTGCTGGCGGTGGGCACCCTGGCCCTGCTCAGCGTCACCGACTTCCCGCTGCAGGACGTGCTGTTCGAGGCGATCTCGGCCGCCTTCACCGTGGGCCTGTCGACCGGCATCACCGGGCAGATGCCACCGGCCGGCCAGGCCATCCTGGTCGGGTTGATGTTCGTGGGGCGCGTAGGATT
>JBDNHW010000054.1:0-3220 GCA_041688625.1 Pseudoxanthomonas sp. | reverse complement strand
GGGGGGCTCTTGGCAGGCAAACCCAGAGGCAAAAGCTCGCGGGCAGGGCCCGCTCCTACAGCGAAAGCGCCCTCACCCCTGCCCCTCTCCCGCAAGCGGGCGAGGGGTTCTCCAACCCTTCTCCCGCCTGCGGGAGTAGGTGCCCGAAGGGCGGTCGACCAACGGAAGTGCCCGTGGCATGAGGGGGGGGGCTCTTGGCAGGCAAACCCAGAGGCAAAAGCTCGCGGGCAGGGCCCGCTCCTACAGCGAAAGCGCCCTCACCCCTGCCCCTCTCCTGCAAGCGGGCGAGGGGTTCTCCCACCCCTGCCCCTCTCCCGCAAACGGGCGAGGGATTCTCTTCTGGTTCGGGCGTGTGAGTGGAAGCAACTTCGGCAATGCAAGACATCGCCACCGCCTAGGGCAGCGGCAGTTTCAGGAACTTTCCGCGTCTGTCATCGAATCGCGGCACCTGCAGTGCGGTTCCTCCGTCCACCACCTCGACCGGGCGCGACGCGCTGGCCAATGCAGCGGGCTGGCTGGCAACGAGTTCGGCCACGGTGCGCGTGTCGCCCGCAGCGCGGCGCTCGCGAATCCACAGCACCGTGCCCATCGTGCGCAGCGCCATGCCGGCGTCCTGCATTCGAAGCGTGTAATCGCTGTAGGCGGGAGCGGCGATGTCGGCCAGCATGCAGCCGGCCGCATTACCGGCGCACTCGAAGCGCCATGCCGGGGGCTGGTGGCTCCTGCCCGGATGCACGGCCGGTACGTCGAGGTCGATCTGCTCCTGCACCTCCCCGGTACAGGCCCAGGCGAAGTTCGGGGCCATCATCGCATCGGTCTTTTCCTGGTCGTAGACCACCCGCTGCCATGCGCGCTGCAGCGGTGAGTTCTTCGTCGCTTCAACGTCCATGAAGTTCACCGCGCTACGAGAGAACATGGCTTCGCCACGCATCGCCTGGCACAGCGAGAGCTCGCCTTTCACTGGTGCTGCAAATGCAGCGGCACACACCGATGGCAGCGGATGATCGGCCGGCAACGGCGCCAGCATGTCGGCGAACAGTGACGTCGAGCCCTCGATGATCGCCACCCCGATCATGCTTGCGATCAGGCTGTCGGCGTTTGGGGCCAGCGTGCGCCAGGTCAGCACATCGCCACAGACGCCGGCCAGGCCCTCTTCCACGTTACCGTCCACGTACCACAGCGCATGCTGGGTGGTCGAAGCGTTGAGCATCTGGAACGCTGGAAACGGGACATCCATGCGCGGATCCATCAGGCTGCGGTAGTGGCCGTGCCGGGACAGGTTGGCAATCCGTTGCAGCAGCGCCTGCTGGGATTCGAGGCGCTCGGCGAATGCGTCCCGGTTGCTCCGCACCTTCTCCAGGCAGCCAGGCTCACTCCAGCTGCAGTTCGCAGGTTCGCCGCGAACCGTGTCGGTTCGCTTCCACGGCACTTTCAGTTCGAAGCCGGGGCTTCCGATAGTCGTGCGGTTGAACCGCTCCGCCTCGGCCCGCGCCAGCGCTTCCACTTCGGCTTCCGGCACGTCGTACTCCATCAGCAGGAGCGCCGGGTACGCATTGCTTCCCTGCGGCGGCACCGGCGCCGCAAGCAGCGCCAGCGCTGCCGCCTGCTCCTCGCTGGGTGCCCGCATCCGCGATGCCGTGACCAGACCCAGCCCCACCGCGGCCACCACCAGCACCATGAACACGAAACCTACCGTCATGCGCTTGAGCATTGCCAGACCTCCCTGTCGATTTGCAGGCCACTACTATTGCACTGGCGGGCGCACTCGAGGTTCCGCCCACGCGTTCACTCCGCTAGCATGCAGCCATGCCAAACAGCGCCAGCGCCTCCCACCGCCCCTCCCTTCGGCGACTCTTCGTCACCGGCCTGCTCACCCTGCTGCCGCTATGGCTGACGTGGGTGGTGGTGAAGTTCGTGTTCGTCATCCTGTCGGACGTCAGCAAGCCCTGGGTGGGGCCGCTGTCGCAGCAGATCGCCGCATCGTTTCCCAGCGCGCTGGGCTGGGCCAGTGCGCTGTGGGTGCAGAACACCATCGCGCTGCTCGCCACCGTCGCGTTGATCCTGCTGGTCGGCGCGATGGCGCAGCGCGTGGTCGGGCAGCAGATGCTGGGCTGGCTCGAAAAGCTTGTGCTGCGCATCCCGCTGGCGAGCACCGTCTACACCAGTGCGCGCAAGCTGCTGGACATCCTGCAGACCAAGCCGGGCAGCACCCAGCGCGTGGTGCTGGTGGACTTCCCGCACAAGGAGATGAAATCCGTTGGCCTGGTCACCCGCGTCATCCGCGAAGAAGGCACCGGTCGCGAGCTGGCGGCGGTGTACGTGCCGACCACGCCCAACCCGACTTCGGGCTACCTGGAGATCGTGCCGGTGGAGCTACTCACGCCTACCGACTGGACCGTGGACCAGGCCATGAGCTTCATCATCTCCGGCGGCGCCGTCGCACCGGACACCATTCCGTTCACCCGCGCCGGCGAACGCTGAGCAAGAAGCCCTGCCGCATAGATCCGAGCTTGCCCGGATGCTCCCGGGTCAAACACGGACAACGGCCGCTGGATCGTGCCTGGTCATCGCGACCTGCGCGGCCAGCACCGCTCACGCCGCCTCGCGTATGGTTCTGGTTGGTTCCGCTGCCCGCGCGCTTGCGCGGGCATCCACTCCGGAGAGAGACATGATCCCCAGCACCCTTCGCGTCTGCCTGCTTGCCGTTGCCATCGCATCGGCCACCGCCTCCTGCGCCAGCATGCAGACCGCCGCCAACCCGGTCGCCGCGCCTGCTTCATCAACCGCCGCGACCGCGCCGGCGAAAGCCGAACGCCTGGACGCCCTCTACGCGCAGTACTGGGAAGAAACGCTGGCGCTGAATCCGCTTGCCGCCACCTTCCAGGGCGACCCGCGCTACAACGACCAGCTGCCCAATTTCCTGTCCGAGGACTACCGCGAAAAGTCGCGTGCGTTCACCCGGCGCTGGCTCGACACCGTACAGGCGGTGGGCGCTGAAGGCCTGCAGGGCCAGGACCTGCTGAGCTACCAGATCTTCGTGCGCAACGCGCAGCAGGACATCGCCGGCTACCAGTTCCCGGGCTGGCAGCAGCCGATCAACCAGTTCTACAACTTCGCCGCCACTGCGGTGCAGCTGGGCTCGGGCACCGGCGCGCAGCCGTTCAAGACCGTGCAGGACTACGACAACTGGCTCAAGCGCGCCGCGCAGATACCGGTGCTG
>JBDNHW010000007.1:0-3525 GCA_041688625.1 Pseudoxanthomonas sp. | reverse complement strand
TCTCCGGCAGGATGACCAGGTCGGTCGTGCCGGCCAGCGGCTCGATCAGCCCGCCGTAGTAGTCGCGGTTTCCCGCCGGGTCGTGCCAGCGCGTGGCGCCCTGCACCAGTGAAATCCTCAAGTCCTGCACGTCATCCTCCGATTGCCGCGATGGTGAGACGGTGATCCGACTAGCCAGCAACGCGCGCTGCTAGAGCTTTTTCAAGCGCTCGATCGCGGCATCGAGCGTCGCCTGGTTCTTGGCAAAGCACAGCCGCGCCAGGCGCTGGCCTACCGGAGGCACGGCATAGAACGGCGACAGCGGTATCGCCGCGACCCCGTGCTCGACGGTCAACCAGATGCAGAACTCCGCATCGTCCAGATTGCTCACTGCAGAATAATCCACCAGCTGGAAATAGCCGCCCGGAACCGGCAGCGGCTTGAGCCGCGTCTGCAGCAATTGCGCACGGAAACGGTCGCGCTTTTCCTGGTAGAAGCCCGGTAGGGCCTCGTCGTGCCCGGGCTCGTCCCGCAGCATCGCGGCGAAGGCATGCTGGGCCGGACTGAAGCTGGTGAAGGTGTTGTACTGGTGGACCTTGCGGAACTCGGCGGTCAGCGCAGGCGGCGCGATCGCGTAACCGATCTTCCAGCCGGTGCAGTGGTAGGTCTTGCCGAAGCTGGAGACGACGAACGTGCGCTGCGCCAGTTCCGGATGACGCAGCACCGATTCATGGCGCTGGCCGTCGAACACCATGTGCTCGTAGACCTCGTCGGACAGCAGCACGATGTCGGTGCCCTGCAGCAGCGCCGTCAGTGCCTGGATGTCGTGCAGCGACAGCACGGCACCCGACGGATTGTGCGGGCTGTTGACCATCAGCATCCGCGTGCGCGGCGTGACCGCCGCCTCGACCTTGGGCCAGTCGACGGCGAAAGTGGCCGGATCCAGCGCCACGTGCACGGCCGTGGCCCCGGCCAGCAGGATGGCCGGTTCATAGCAGTCGTAGGCCGGGTCCAGCACGATCACTTCGTCGCCAGGGCGGACCACGGCGTGGATGGCGTCGAAGATGGCTTCGCTGGCACCGCTGGTGACCGTGATTTCCGTATCGGGATCGACCTCGCGCCCGTAGCAGCGCAGGACCTTGCCGGCGATCGCCTGGCGCAGCGCGGGGATGCCGGTCATCGGAGGGTACTGGTTGTGCCCGGCGCGCATCGCCCGGTCCAGCTCGTCGACCAGCCGTGCGGGTACGTCGAAGTCGGGAAAGCCTTGCCCCAGGTTCACCGCCCCGTGTTCGGCCGCCAGTTGCGACATGACGCTGAAGATGGTGGTGCCGACCTTGGGCAGCTTCGACTCGAGGGGCATCGGCAAGTCCGTGGTTTTTCTGGGAGGTGGAGTGTACGCAATGCCCGGGGCGAGAGATGATGCGGCCATGGACCCGCTTTACCCGCCGCCGCCTGTGCGCATGGCCGAACTGGCGCAGGCCTATGTGCGCGCCGACTACCTCGTTGCGCTGGGACGGTGCGAGTGGCGCTTTCGCATCGGGGATTGCGTCCCGGACATCGAGGACGTGCTGCAGGGCGCGTGTTACCTCTGCATCACCGCGCGGAATCCGGTCTCCGAGAACACCGGACTGGGCGACAACATCGAGGCGGACCAGCAGCTGCAGGCACGCCTGCAGCTGGCAGGCTTCCAGCATCATTCGGCGCTGGGGGGCGACTCCGTCTGTGACCACAGGGAGCACGGGTGGCTGGTGCTGGATCTTCCCAGAGCCACCGCCGATCTGCTGGCTGGTGAGTTCAGGCAGGCAGGTATCGTGTACTGGCAGCGGGGTGAGCGGGTGCTCCTGCGGATGCAATCACCGCCGCCGCCGCATTGGCAGGGCCACGACTGCGTCGACTGGACCGGCTAGGCGCACCCAGCCGATACAATGGGCGCCGATGACCGATGCCCACCGCTCCGCAGTACCGTTGCTGGCCACCCGGGAACTCTCGTTCATGCGCAATGACGAGCCGGTGTTCGGTCCACTGGATTTCTCGATCGACGGCGGCGAAGCCCTGCTGGTGCAGGGCGACAATGGCGCGGGAAAAACCACCCTGCTGCGCGTGCTGGCCGGCCTGCTGCGGCCTGATTCTGGTGTGATCGAGGTAGACGGCGAGCCGGCCGACCGCGGCCGACGCGCCCACGCCATCGCGTACCTGGGCCACCTGCCCGCGCTCAAAGCCGATCTGGGCGCGCTGGAGAACCTCGACTTCCTGTGCGGCCTGCACGGGCGTCGGCCACGCCAGCTGCCGTCCAGCGCCATGGCGATCGTGGGACTGGCCGGATGCGAGGATGCGCTGGCGCGCCAGCTCTCCGCAGGCCAGAAGAAGCGTCTCTCCCTCGCGCGGCTCTGGCTGTCCCCGGCACCGCTGTGGCTGCTGGACGAGCCCTATGCCAACCTCGACCTCGAGGGGATCAACCTGGTCAACCGGATGATCGGCGCGCACCTGCGGGACGGTGGGGCGGCGCTGGTCACCACCCACGGTGCCTATGCGGCCCCACCGGTGCGCACCCGGATGATTACCCTGGCGTCGGCGGCCGCCGCTGCATGAGCGCGCCGACGCTGCCCGGCGCCGCACGCGCGCTGCTGACCCGTGACCTGCGTCTGCTGTGGCGCCGCCGGGGCGACGCGTTCCAGCCGGCGTTGTTCGCGCTGCTGGTGGTGGTGCTGTTCGCGCTGTCACTGGGGGGCGACGCCGATGCATTGGCCTCGGTGGCCGCCGGCGTGCTGTGGCTGGCCGTGCTGCTGGCCGGACTGCTGGCGCTGGACACGCTGTTCCGGTCCGATGCCGAGGACGGCTCGCTGGAGCAGTGGGTGCTGGCACCGGTGCCGCTGGCGTGGCTGGTCGCAGTGCGGGTATTCAGCCACTGGCTGACCACGGCATTGCCGCTGATCGTGGTCACTCCGGTGCTGGGGGAACTTTTGTACCTCCCGCGGGACCAACTGCCGGTCCTGATCGCCTCGCTACTGCTGGGCACCCCGTTGCTCAGCCTGCTGGGCGCGGTGGTCGCCGCACTGACCGTCGGGATGAGGCGCTCTGGTATCCTAGTGGCCTTGCTGGCGCTGCCGCTCTACGTACCGGTGCTGGTGTTCGGCGCAGGCAGTGTCGCTGCCAGCGCCCAAGGCCTGGATGCTGTGGGTGCCCTGCTTCTGCTGGGCGCCGGACTGGTGCTCGCATTGATCCTGGCGCCGCTGACGGCCGCTGCCGCGATCCGCATCGCCCTGAACTGATATCGATCCGACCTTCCATGAATCCTGCCATTCGCTGGTTCCACTCACTCGGCTCGCCGCCGACCTTCGATCGCTTCGCCGCGCGCTGGGCGCCGTGGTGCCACGGGGCGGCGCTGCTGCTGCTGGCGTGGGGCCTGTGGCAGGCGCTGTTCGTGGTACCGGCCGACTACCAACAAGGCGACAGCTTCCGCATCCTCTACATCCATGTGCCCGCAGCGTGGATGAGCATGCTCGTGTTCGGCCTGATGGCCGTCTATGCCGCCACAGCCCTGGTGTG
>JBDNHW010000053.1:0-61065 GCA_041688625.1 Pseudoxanthomonas sp. | reverse complement strand
GAATGGCGATAGCTTCTACGCGAAAAGCACCCCTCCCCAACCCTCCCCTTGCTTCGCAAATGGAGGGGGCGGAAGCGGCAGCTTTCTCGACTCTCCCTCTCGACCTTCTAGCTCAAGCTTCCAAGGCACGTTGTTCTGCCCCCTCCCTTGCGCATGGCGCAGGGCAGGGTTGGCGAGGGGTGCCGTTGATCCTGATTAGATACCCGCAGGCTGGTGCCTGCATCAAGCCACAGCCAAGGCCACATCATTGGCTGGGTGCGTCGCGACCAGACAGGCGCCTTTGCGCACGCGGTTGATTCGATAGATATCAATCCCAGCCCGGCATCTGCTTGCCATCCAGCCCGCCGGTTTCGAACACCGCCGTGCGGGTGCCGCCGGCCTTGAACGGGAACTCGATCTCGACCACGTCGGTTTCGCGCAGCAGCTTCCACAGGGCTTTCTGATCGGTGATGAACACGGCGATGGCTTCGTCGGTGTCGGGTCGCCACGCGTCCATCGACTTCGGCGCGGCGGCGTCGGCCTTGACCTGCACCTTGCAGCCGCCGGGGCAGTGGAAGTCGCCGGCCTGCAGGACCAGGTAGGCACTGCGCTCCCACTCGGGGTGGTCGCGGAACACCAGCTGCACCTGCTTGGCGCCGCTGCCGTCAACGTCCACCGGCTGCTTGCCGTAGATCATCGCCGAGCGCTGGATTCCGCCTTCGGTAACGATCTGCGAATAGTTCCACAGCGCCTCCATCCGGCGCTGTTCGCGAGCGGCCTCGCCCTTGGCCTTGACTTCTTCGTAGCCCGACGCCATCGCCCCGACCGCCTGGCTGTCGGGATACTGGGCCATCAGCGCCGCGCCGTGCACGCGCGCCATCTCCCAGTTGCGTTCGGCGATCGCGTCGTTGTACTCCTTGGCCAGCGCGGCCGCGGCATTCTCTTCGGCCGCCGCCCGGACCACGGCCGCCTCCCGCTCCTGCGCCTCGCGATCGCCGCACCCGCCCAGGGCCAGCAGCGCCGACAACACCAGGATCTTCGTCTTCATCGTGGTTCTCCTTCTTCAATCAAGGCCTGCACCGCCGTGGCCACGTCGCGTGGTTTTTCCATGATCGACATGTGCCCACAGTCGTCCAGCAGTACTTTTAGCGCCTGCGGCATGCGCTGCGCGTAGAGGTCCAGAGCACTGGCGTCGATGACCGCATCCTGGCGGCACCACAGCAGCAGCGCGGGCCTGTCGATGTCCATCGCCGCCTCGCCCGGCGCGAAGCGCTCCTCGCTGCGTCCGATCCGGTCCAGCACGGCCTGCTCGAACGGCGCCTGCCTGATCCGCCAGCGGATCATGGCGCGCGAGGCCGGCCAGGGAATGAACGGCTTGGCCGACTCGTCATGGAATACGGTGTCGACGTAGCGCCGCAGTGAAGCCCCATCGGTCACCGCGAAAGGATTCCGGCCGGCCAGCACCGCCTCTCCGAAGTCGTTGTCCTGGAAACGCACGCCCGCTGCATCGAACAGGCCCACGCGATCCACGAGCTGCGGGTGGCCCGCCGCGGTGAGTGCCGCGATGCCGCCACCCATCGAGTGGCCCAGCAGTACGACCTCGCTTCCTGGCTGCCTTGCCACTTGCTCCAGGAAGGCCGCCACGCGCTCGCCCTGCGCCAGGTACCCGTAGTCCGCTCCGCCCTTGCGCTCGCTGTCGCGCCAGCCGGGAAGGTCGGGAATCAGGATCCGATAGCGGCCGCGCAGCTGCCGGGCCAGCGGATACCAGTTTTCCTTGCTGCCGGTGAAGCCGTGGAGCATCACCACGGTCGGCGCATCGGGCCGGTCCGCCTCGCGCAGCGCATAGGACCATCGATGCCCCGCCACCTCGACCCGCTGCAGCGAAAGCCCGGCGGTAATGCGCTGCCGGGTGAACTCCGCATGCACCAGCGCCATTGGGTCTCGCCACAGCCAGACCGCAATAGCCACCACGACGAGCAGCGCCAGCACGGCGATGCCCGTCAACATGCGGCGAGCTCGCAAGCCGCCCTACTTCGCCGCCGGCGCCTTGGCCAGCGCGGCTTCCACCGATGCGGTGGTGATGGGGTGGTAGCCGGCGCGTGCGCGCGTGAAGGACTCCCTGGCCAAGGCCAGGCCTTCAGGTGTCTTCGCCAGCGCTTCGTAGATCGGCATGATCAGCTTGCGACGGCCGACGCGCTCGATGAACCTGGCGACCTCCGGCAGCGCCGCCTCATGGCCGCTGCGGATCGCCAGCGGATACCAGCGCATGGCGATCTCGCCGTTCTGCGTACCGGTGAACTTGTAGGCCTCGTCCAGCTGCGCGAGCTGCCCGGGCTTCAGCGTCTCGCCCAGGCCGTCGAGGAAATGAACCCACTGCTGGGTACTCCATTCGGACGTGATCTGCACGTTCGGCAACACCGCGCTGCCCAGCCACGCGATGCGCGCGGTGTCGACGATGGCAAAGCCGCGCGACTGCGCGCGCGGGGCGACATCAGGAATGCCCGGCTCGTTCAACCAGGTCTGCAGCTCGGCCTCGGTGACCGTGCCGCCGCTACCTTCGAGCAGGTTCTTGCGCAGGTAGGCGACGAACTCGTCCGTGTTGGTGCTCTTGAACGCCTGGTCGTCGAACCAGCCGCGCAGGAACGCGTCGAACTTCTCGCGCCCGAAGCGCTGCTCGAGGAACTGCAGGAACCAGGCACCCTTGTTGTACGGCACCCCCGTCAGCGCCTCGTCCGGGTCACGTCCAGGCAGCGCCGGCAGGGCCAGCACCTGGTCGGCCGCGTCCATGTCCTTGAGCTCATCCTTCAGGTCGGCCTGGTCGATCTGGCGCTCCATTTCCGCCGCTTCCTGGCCGTACAGCGCTTCGGTGATGCGCGACTGCACGTAGCTGGTGAAGCCCTCGTTCAACCACATGTCCTTCCAGCTGGCGTTGGTGACCAGGTTGCCCGACCAGCTGTGCGCCAGCTCGTGGGCGATCAGCGACACCAGTGACTTGTCGCCGACGATCACCGTGGGCGTGATGAAGCTCAGGCGCGGGTTCTCCATGCCGCCGAACGGGAACGACGGCGGCAGTACCAGCATGTCGTAGCGCTCCCAGCGGTACGGGCCGTACAGCGCTTCGGTCACCGCGATCATCTTCTCGGTGTCGGCGAACTCGGCCACGGCCTTGTCGACCATGGAGGGCTCCGCCCACACACCGCTGCGCACGGAGATCGGCTTGAACACCAGGTCGCCGGCAGCGATCGCCAGCAGGTAGGACGGAATCGGCTGCGGCATCTTGAAGCTGTACTCGCCATCGCGCGGCGCGGCAGGGTCGTTGTCGGCGCTCATCAGCACCATCACGTCCGGGCGCGACTTGACCTTCGCGCTGTAGGTGAAGCGCACGCTGGGCGTGTCCTGCAGCGGCACCCAGCTGCGCCCGTGGATGGCCTGCGACTGGCTGAACATGAAAGGCAGTTCCCCGCCTTCGGTCATCGATGGCTCCAGCCACTGCAGGCCCGAGGCCTCGGGCGAGGTCGCGTAGGTGATGCGCATGCGCGGGTTCCGCGCGGGCGTCTGGATGGTGAGCGCGCTGCCGAAGATCGGATCGCTCTTGGCCAGCTCGTACTTCAGCGGCTGCCAGATCCCGCCGGCTGCTTCGCCTTCCACCTTGCGGATGTCCAAGGCGCGCGTGTCCAGGAGCAGCTCGGTCGCCTTGTCATCCTTCCAGTCGAGCTCATAGGTCGCGGTGCCGGACAGCTGCTTGCGCTCGAAATCCAGCGCCAGGTCCAGCGCCAGGTCCTTGATCGCGACCTTGGCCGGCTGCGCATAGGAGTGTTCGTCGTCGCTACGGCTTGGGGTCACGACTGCGGCCTCGCTGGTGGCGTCGATGGGGGTCGGGGTGGCGGCTTCGCGGGAGCACCCGGTCGCCAGCGCCAGCGCGCAGGACACAAGCAGGAAAGCTGAACGCATCGTCGATGATTCCGGATCGGGGGACTGCTGAAGTTTAACCGCAGGCGCCCGAACGGCGCGGTCGCGCGTCACGCCATGCCACGCCCTACCCGGAGTTCAGACCTTGTAGCCGGTATGCACGGCGACGATGCCGGCCGAAAGATTGATGTAGCTGCAGCGCTCCATGCCGGCCGCTTCCATCATCTGCTTGAGCGCGTCCTGCGGCGGGTGCTTGCGGATGCTCTCGGCCAGGTACTGGTAGCTGGCCGAATCCTTGGCGAACAGCTCGCCCAGCCGCGGCAGGACCTTGAACGAATGGAAGTCGTAGATCGGCTTGAACCACTCCGGCTTGACCTGCGAGAACTCGAGAACGCGCGCCTGGCCGCCGACCTTGAGTACCCGGTACATCTCGCGCAGTCCGGCGCCCTTGTCGGTCACGTTGCGCAGGCCAAAGGCAATGGTCACCAGGTCGAAGCTGCTGTCCGGGAACGGCAGCGCCTCGGCATTGCATTGCACGTAGTCCAGCCCGGCGACCAGGCCGCGGTTGGTCATGCGGTCGCGGCCCACCGACAGCATCCCGGCGTTGATGTCGCCCAGCACCACGTCACCCCTGTCGCCCACGCGCTCCTTGAGCAGCGCGGCGATGTCGCCGGTGCCACCAGCCAAATCCAGCACGCGGTCGCCGGGCTTCACCTGGGCAGTGGACACGAAGTAGCGCTTCCACACCCGATGGATGCCGAGGCTCATCAAATCGTTCATCAGGTCGTAATTGCCGGCGACCGAGGAGAACACCTCGCCCACCAGCTTCTGCTTGTCCTTGGCCGCCACGTCCTTGAAGCCGAAGTGGGTGGTGCCGCTTTCGTAAGGGGATTCGCTCATCGCACGATTATCGCACTGGCCGGCAGCGCTGGAGATCAACAGGCGTCGCGCCAGCGGCGCGGCGCCTCTGGCCCTCAGCGCTCACTGCGCCGCGGCCGGCGCTGGCCACCATCGCGACGTGCATCGGCAGCCGGCTCCACGACAGGCGGAGGCGCCGCGGGTTTCGGAGGCTGGGCCGCCGCCACGGGCGACGGTGCGACGCGTGGCTTGGACGGCCCGCCGGTCGCGCGAGGCTTGGGCCCCACCGAAACGATGAAGCCGGTGGCGGTGGCTGATTCCACCACCACCCAATGGCTACTCAGCGGATCAGGCGAGACCCTGCTTTCGCCTACCTTGAACATCGAGCCCTGGTTGTTGGATACGTTGGCGGGCGGTACGTCGGCGTCCATGCTCCTGGCAGTGCCCAGCGACTTCAGCTCGTGGATGATCACCGCGGTGCCGGCCAGCTTGGACTCATAGCTGCCCGTAGGCATACGCGCCTCCAGCGTATAGATCACGTTGCGGTACGGTTCGGCCTGGTCAGGCAGCGCGATCACCACCATCTGTGCATTGCTGGACGTTCCCAGGCTGGCGTAATCGAGCGCGATCTGGACTCGGTTCGTGTTGTTGGCCGGAATGCTGACCTTGCGCGCGGCGTCCAGCCACGCCAGGCGCTCACGCTGGTAAATGTTCATGTGCTTGGGCAGCGTGCCGAAGGTGGCATCGCGAACGGCGTTGCTCCACGCCGAGCTCATCACATCCCAGGGGTTGTCGTAGGTGTCGTCGTCGCCGTCCGAGTTGTCCGAGTGCGGAAGTCCGTATCCGTGGCCCATCTCGTGCGCCAGTGGCGCCAGGTTGCTGAAGGCCCACGGCGGGTTCCAGGTGACGCGCTTGCAGGTATTGACCCCGTCCAGGGGCGCGCAGCTGCCGCCACCCCAGGCCGAACCGTCGAGATTGCCATTGAACATCAGGTTGATGCCCTGCACGCCGGAGAAGCTGACCTCCGCATCGGCCGCGGCCGAGCAATCCTTGAACAGCCGCGACAGGTCGGCATCCTCGTCGTCACCGGTTCCGGTGATGTAGGTCGAGCGTGGGTGCGGCAGCGTGTACCAGCCGTGTGCCGAACTGTTGGTCAGCGTGACCTTGCCGTAGGAGACTTCGTTCCAGTAATGCCCGAGCAGTCCCTGTGCCGTGCCGTACTGGCTCTGGAAGAACAGGACGTCCCTCTGTTCGTCCAGCACGTCGGCGAACTTGCACATGAGGGTGACCCAGCGGGTGTTGCCCGATACCGGTGCGGCGGCCATGACCCTCTTGGTGTCCTGCGGTGCGATCGACAGCCTGTCCGCGGGCACGATGACGCTGGCCTCGCGCAGACGCGAGGACTTCTGCTGCGCGACAAATTCGATGGCCACGCGACGGTTGGCCAGGGCATAGAAATCACCGGCGGCACGCTTGGCATGGCCCGGCTCCAGCGCGATGCGCCTGCCGTCGTCGGTGACTAGGGTGGCGGTGAAACGGGACGGTCGCGCCGGTTCGCCTGCGCCGCCCTTGGGATCGCCCCAGCGCAGCTCCATGAGGCCCTGCACGACTTCCTGGGCCGCGAGCGCCGGGCTGGCCAGGGCCGCCACGGCCAGGCCGCATGCCAGCAGCAGGCCGCGCCGCGCGCGGCGGGTAGGTTCCTTCTTCATGTGAATCTCCTCGCTGTCAAAACGGCGCAGGTCCGTTACCGCTGATCTTCCCCGGCCAGAGCCCGACAGCGCCCGTCGGCCCGGACGTCCCGCTGCCCTGTACACCAAATTCATTCCCCCGCGGCCGCTACGCGTCGCACGCAATGGCTCGACCCGACGCATCAATCCCAGCAGACTGTGGCGTCTTTCGTTTCGCACGCCAAAGCCATGATTGCCACTCCCGACTACCCGGCCATGCTTCAGGCCGCACTTGCAGAAGCCCGGCAGGGACTGGCCGAAGGCGGCATCCCGATCGGCGCCGCGCTGTTCCATGGCGACGGTCGGCTGCTGGGCTGTGGCCACAACCGGCGCATCCAGGAGGACGATCCTTCGGTGCATGGCGAGACCGACGCCTTCCGCAAGGCGGGGCGGCAGCGCTCCTACCGCGACACGATCATGGTGACCACGCTGGCACCGTGCTGGTACTGCAGCGGCCTGGTGCGCCAGTTCAACATCGGCACCGTCGTCGTGGGCGAGTCCGTCAACTTCACAGGCGGCATCGAGTGGCTGCGGGAAAGCGGGGTCGAGGTCGTCGACCTGGCCAACGAGGAATGCATCGCCATGCTCGGCGACTACATCCACGAACACCCCGAGGTCTGGAACGAAGACATCGGCGAAGAGTGAACCTGGGCATCGGGCGGGTCGTGCACGGAACCCTACCCGGCGTCCCATAGACTGGCCGGACCTCCAGCGTTGTAGGCCCCGGACATGAAACTTACGAAGAAGCAGGCCGAACTGTTGACCGCACGCGAACGCCAGATGGTGGAGTCGAGAGGTCCGTGGGAAGTGAAATCACTGGTGTCGCTGATCAAGCGCACCCGCGAGGTCCGCGACAAACACCGGCAACTCGAGCACCGCCAGGCCAAGGCAGCCTCGCGCGGTGCAGGCGGTTCGATGAAGCCAGCGAACGCGCGCACCACGCAGAAGGCGGTAATCTTCGATCGCGCACTGCATGGCTTCGAGTCCGACCTGCATTCGATGAATAGCGAAAGTACGGCGGCCGCGCGGGAGCTGAAGGTCAATGCGCGTTCGACGGCGCGCGGGCCGGGCGCGAAGACGCCCGCGGGAACCAAGAAGACCTAGTTCGTTAACCGACCACGTGCGGCGAGCGCGAACTCAGCGCGGCTCGATGGTGAACTTGCCGAACGCGATGCCCAGGTCCCAGCCCTGGCCCGTGCCCGCCAGGGCCAGCGACACGTCACCCTTGGTCATGGCCTGGGCCTTGCTGGATTTCGCCGCCCCGGCGTGGGCCTCGGCAGCGGCATAGCTGCCGAACACCTCGTCGATGCTGCGCACGCCGGAGAACTCGCCGATGCCATTCACGATCTTCGATTTGCCCACGGTGATACCGCCGCCCTTGGCGCTGAGGCGCACGGCACGGCTCTGTCCGTTGTCGCAGGTGACCGTGCCGGTGCCGGAGGCGGTCTTGTAGAAGAGCGACCAGCCGGACATGTTGAAGCGCAGCGTGCAGTCGACGTTGCCCGCGGCGCTGGCAGGCGCGATTGCGATGGCACAGGCAGCGGCAAGCACCAGGCAGATGGGACGTCGGGACATGGGACAGCTCCTGTTGCTTGAGCTTCGAGCTTACCAGCGCAAGCAGCTCGGCGACCGGCACGCCGCCACGTCCACGCGGATGCATGCAGGGTGGGTTACCTTCCACCTGCAACCGGAGCGGACAATGAGCGAACACAACGCCTCCATTCGCTGGAGCCGAGGTAATCATCCCTTCACCTACGATGGCTACAGCCGCGACCACCAATGGAGCTTCGACGGCGGCCAGACCCTTGTCGCGTCGGCGGCGCAGGCCTACCTGGGCAGTGCCGAAGGCGTGGACCCGGAAGAGGCGCTGGTCGCGGCGCTGTCGTCCTGCCACATGCTGACCCTGCTCGCGATTGCCGCGAAAAAAGGCTGGGTCGTGGAATCGTACGAGGACGATGCAGTGGGCACCTTGGCCAAGGGCGCCAACGGCAGGCTGGCCGTCACCGGCGTGGTGCTGCGGCCGCACATCGTGTTCAGCGGCGACAAGCTGCCCGACGACGACGCCCTGCAGCGACTGCACCACCAGTCGCACGAGCACTGCTTCATTGCCAACTCGGTCAGGACCGAGATCAGCATCGAACCGCGCTGATCACGGTGCGCGGAGGAGCGCTGACTAGAGGATGTAGCGGCTCAGGTCCGGGTCCTTGACCAGTTCACCCAAGTGGCTGTCGACATACGCACGGTCGATGCTGAGTGACTCGCCGTCGCGGTCAGGCGCCTCATAGCTGAGCGAATCGAGCAGGCGCTCGAGCACGGTGTGCAGGCGCCGCGCACCGATGTTTTCCTGGCGCTCGTTGACCAGCGCGGCAATCTCCGCCAGGCGCTCGACCGCATCGGCGGTGAAGTCGAGGGTCACGCCTTCGGTCTTCAGCAGCTCCACGTACTGCGTGGTCAACGCGGCCTTGGGCTCGGTCAGGATGCGAACGAAATCTTCCTTGAGCAGCGCCGACAACTCGACACGGATCGGAAAGCGGCCCTGCAGCTCCGGGATCAGGTCGCTCGGCTTGGCCATGTGGAAGGCGCCCGACGCGATGAACAGGATGTGGTCGGTCTTGATCGTGCCGTATTTGGTGCTGACGTTGGAGCCTTCCACCAGCGGCAGCAGGTCGCGCTGCACGCCTTCGCGCGACACGTCGCCGCCGCCGACGTTCTCCCCGCGCTTGGCGACCTTGTCGATCTCATCGATGAACACGATGCCGTTCTGCTCGCAGGCGGTGATCGCCGCGGCGCGGATGTCTTCTTCGTTGACCAGCTTGCCGGCTTCTTCCTCGATCAGCTGCGGCCGCGCGGCCTTGATGGTGACCGTACGCTTGTGCGACTTGGCACCGCCCAGGTTGGAGAACATCTGCCGCAGCTGCTGGCCCATCTCTTCCATGCCGGGCGGCGTCATGATGTCCATGCTGACGTTGGCCGCCAGTTCCAGCTCGATCTCGCGGCCGTCAAGCGCGCCGTCGCGCAGCTGCCGGCGCAGCTTCAGCCGGGTGTCGCTTTCGGCCGCCGACGGCTCCATGCGCGCCGTCTCGGCGTCGAAGCCGATGCCTGAGCTGCGTCGCGGCAACAGGGCGTCGAGGATCCGGTCCTCCGCACGCTCCTCGGCCTGGATGCGCACCCGGGCCTTGGCCTGGTCGCGATACAGCTTGACCGCGGTGTCGGCCAGGTCGCGGATGATCTGCTCCACATCCTTGCCCACGTAGCCCACTTCGGTGAAGCGCGTGGCCTCGACCTTGACGAACGGCGCGTTCGCCAGCGTCGCCAGCCGGCGCGCGATCTCGGTCTTGCCGACGCCGGTCGGACCGATCATCAGGATGTTCTTCGGCATGACCTCATTGCGCATCTCGTCGCCGAGCTGCATCCGCCGCCAGCGGTTGCGCAGCGCGATGGCGACCGCGCGCTTGGCCGCATGCTGGCCAACGATATGGCGATCGAGTTCCTGCACGATCTCGCGCGGGGTCATGGAGCTGTTGCTGGTGGGGATCATGGTGGGGACCGGATTGGGAACGGGGAACGGGGAACGGGGAGCGGGGAGCGGGGAACGGGAAATGCGGGATCTCTGGAGGCTGGGGCGCGTACGGCAGGCTCAGGGAAAACGGCGACGCGATCAGGTCACTTCCTGTTCCCCGTTCCCATCTTCAAATGCAGGATCGCTGGAGGCCAGGGCAGTAATGCAAGCTCGGGAAAGTGGGCGATAGGATCAGGTCATTCCCTGTTCCCAGGTCCCCTTTCCCATCTTCTTGCCTCACCCTCCTACAACTCCTCGACCATCACGTTGTGATTGGTATAGATGCAGATATCGCCGGCGATGTTCAAGGCCTCCACCGCGATGGACTTCGCATCGAGCTGGGTGTGCGCCATCAGCGCGCGCGCGGCGGCAAGGGCGTAGGACCCGCCGGAACCGATTGCGATCAGACCGTCCTCCGGCTCGATGACGTCGCCGGTGCCGCTGATGATCAGCGAGGTCTCGCTATCGGCGACGGCCAGTAGCGCCTCGAGCTTGCCCAGGCGGCGCTCGGTGCGCCAGTCCTTGGCCATCTCGACCGCTGCGCGCTGCAGCTGGCCGTGCTTCTCCAGTTTCGCCTCGAACAGTTCGAACAGGGTGAAGGCATCGGCCGCCGCGCCAGCGAAGCCTGCCAGCACGTGCCCGTCACGGCCGAGCCGGCGCACCTTGCGCGCGTTGCCCTTCATGATCGTGTTGCCGAGAGTGACCTGGCCGTCCCCTGCAACGGCGACCCTGCCGTCGCGACGCACCGACAGGATCGTGGTGGCGTGGAAAACGTTCGGGTTTTGGCTGGGGTCCATGCGGCCTCCGGAGGTGTCCAGAAAAGGTGGGGACGGTGTGGTCGGGTTCAAGCGTGCGCTTCAGCAGCCAGTCTCGGCCAGTTCCTGCGCGTGCCTGGTAGATCCGAGCTTGCTCGGAGGCTCCTGATTACATGCAACAGCCAAGGCATCCGAGCAGGCCCGGATCTACACACCGTCACCGTTTACGCCTGGCCCCACTGTCCCGCGCGTGCCTGGTCGATCCGGGCCTGCTCGGAGGCTCCTGGTTCGATGCAACAGCCAAAGCATCCGAGCAAGCCCGGATCTACACGGCTTCAGGGTTTGCGCTTGGCCCTGGGATGCGCCGCGTCGTACACCTTGGCCAGATGCTGGAAATCCAGGTGCGTGTAGATCTGCGTGGTCGCGATGTCGGCATGGCCGAGCAATTCCTGCACACCACGCAGGTCGCCGGAGGATTCCAGGATGTGACTGGCGAAACTGTGGCGCAGCATGTGCGGGTGGACGTGTTTGAACATGCCCTGGCGCTGGGCCAGCAGTTTCAGGCGCAGCTGCACCGCGCGCTGGGATATGGGCGCGCCGTGTCGACCCGGGAAGATCGGTGCGTCGGCCGCGGCGCGCTGCTCCGCGCGCCACGCCGCCAGCGCGCTTCGCGCATGCGAGCCGACCGGCACGATGCGCTGCTTGCTACCCTTGCCCAGCACCGTGACGACTCCGCCGGCCAGGTCGATGTCGTTCCAGCGCAGCGCGCACAGCTCGCTCAGGCGCAGGCCCGATGAATAGAACAGTTCCAGCACGGCGCGGTCGCGCAGTCCCAGCGGCACGTCGGTCGGTACTTCCACCAGGCGCGATGCTTCATCGGCATCGAGCACCTGCGGCAACCGGCGCGGGGACTTCGGCGCACGCAGCGCCGCGGCCGGGGTCGCGGTGATGCGCCCGTGCCTGAGCAGCCACTGGTAGAAGCTCCGGCATGCCGAGAGGCGCCGCTGCAGGCTCTTGGGCGAAAGCCCGCGCCGGTGCTCGGCGGCAACGAAGGCGCGCAGCTGTCCGGTGTCCAGCGTGACCACGTCGCCCAGATCCCGAGAGGCCGCCCATGCGCCCAGTGCGGCAAGATCGCGGCGATAGGCGTCGAGCGTGTGCGGGGAGGCGTGGCGCTCGACCTGCAGGTGCGAGAGGAAGGCGTCGATCATGGGCTGCCTCAGGCCGTGAGGCCTGCGGCAGAGTGGGTGAGCGTTGCGCGAAAGCGGCTAGCCATCGAACCGCTGCAGCGCGACCACCAGCGTTTCACCCATCATGCGCAGGAACAGCGTGCCCATGCCGGGATAGAAGCGGTTGCCGTCGCGACTGCCCACCGCCACCAGGCCCACGCCGGGCAGTGGCACCAGGGCCGAGGACTGCACCTCGTCGGCAATGGACGCATACAGCACCGCGTTCTTCTCAGGCTGCAGGCGGCCGCAGATGGGCTCGCCATCTTTAAGACAGTCGCGGAACGCGGTGAGGTGCTTGCTGTCCTCGGGCATCTGCTGCAGCCACTCCGCGTCCTCCAGGCCAGCCACGGGCTCGAACACCACGATGCGCACCAGGTCGCCGTTGAAATCCTCCGAAAGCGAGGCCGCCATGGCGCGCAGGGTGTCGGCCACGCTTTCCTGCCTCATCAGCGACAGGCCCAACTGGTGTGTACGCACCGCGAGCCGCTCGTTGTCCAGGGCGTTCGCCGACAGGTCGCCCAGCCGCTTTGAAAGCTCGCGGTTCTTGTCGCGCAGCACTTCCAGCTGGTAGCTGGCCAGCGACGCGGTCGGTCCCTCTTCGCGCGGCACCACCAAGGCCAGGGCCAGGTCGGGGAACTGCTTGAGGAAGGTCGGGTGTCGCCGCAGCCAGGCGGCCACCTCGTGGGCACCGATCTTTTCCTGTGTCTCGCTCATTGCTGCCATTCCCCTTCGAATACGAATGCCGTCGGCCCGGACATGATGACCTCCGCCGCGTCGTGGGGCCAGTCGATGCGCAGCTCGCCGCCCGGCAGGGCCACTGCCACCGAGCGTTCCAGCTGGCCGCGGCGCATCAGCACCGCAGCCGCCGCGCAAGCGCCGCTGCCGCAGGCCAGGGTTTCGCCCACGCCGCGCTCATACACCCTCAGCAGGAGGCGCTCGCGGCTGACCACTTCGGCGAAACCCACGTTCGCCGATTCCGGAAATACGTCACTGCCCTGCAGCAACGGTCCCAGCACCGTCACTGCGGCGTTGCGCACGTCGTGCACTTCGATCACCGCATGCGGGTTGCCCATCGATACGGCCCCGATCGCAATGACCGCATCGCCGACCGCGATCTCATACCGATCGCGCGCTTCGGTGAAGCCCGCCATCGGCACGCGCCCCGGTTCGAAATCGGGCACGCCCATGGCCACCGCATAGCGGCCGTCACCCAGCGCGGTCACGCCGTGGGTGGCCAGTGGGCTGTCGAGCAGGAACGCCGTGGATCGTGCCGCACCATCGCGTGCCAGCCACGCGGCCACGCAGCGCGCTCCGTTGCCGCACTGCTGGGAAGGGGATCCATCCGAATTCCAGATGCGGTACGAAGCCACGGCCCCGGCACTTCGGGGCGGCTCGATGGTCAGGATCTGGTCACAGCCCACGCCAAGATGGCGGTCAGCGAGCGCCGCGGCCAGGCGCGCATCGGGCACTGCCCTGCCATCACGCAGGTCCAGCACCACGAAGTCGTTGCCGGCCCCGTGCATCTTGCTGAAGCGCAAGGGCGACAAGGCATCAGGCAATGTCTCAGGCACCGTCGTCGGGTGGAGCGGGGTTGGCTTCTTCGGCTTCTTCGGCCTCATCGCTGCCGTTGACATCGTCTGCATCGGCGTCGACTTCCGCCCCCGGCAGGCCCGCCTCCGCCTCGTCCGGCGGCATCTCCATCGGCGCATCCTCTTCAGGCATGAACAGCGGGCCCTTGGCGCCGCAGGCGCACAGGGTGGCAATGGCAATGGCAAGCACGGCAGTGCGCAGGTAGGTTTTCATGCCGCAAAGTATAGCCAGCCGCGACGGAGGCGGCAGCGGCGGCAGGTTCATCCCGGGCGGGTCGGCTCCGGCCGCCGCCACAGCCACGCCAGCACCGCGGCCATGCAGGCAATGGGGAGTGCGGCCATCCACCAGTGGTGCGTGCCGGCCCAGTGCATGGTCACCAGGATCACCGCCGCGCAGAACAGCATGCTGAAACTCGCCGCCCATTTGGACGCGCGCGACGCCGCGCCATGCTGGTGCCATTGCAGGATCATCGGGCCGAAGACGGCGTGCTGCAGCAGGTAGCCGTGCAGGCGCCGCGATCCGCGCGAGGCCGCGTACGCCGCAATAAGCACGAACACCGTGGTCGGCAGCACCGGCAGGAAAATGCCGATGATCCCGACGCCCAGGCTGGCGTAGGCCAGCAGCCACCAGGCCCAGCGCAAACGGCGAGGTTCGCTCATGCCCGGATCATAGGCCACGGCCTGTGCGCGCCGCGTTCCGCGGGCGGATTCCGCCCGGCGTCGTCACCCACGGTGGCGACGCCGGCAGACGCAGCGCCCGCCGTGCCGGCCTTACTTCCCCGCCACGCCCAGCTGGTCCAGCACGAAGGCGTAATACTCGGCGGCTTCGCGATAGCGACGGAAGCGCCCCGACTTGCCACCGTGGCCGGCTTCCATGTTGGTGCGGAACACGATCGGGTGCTGGCCGGTGTTTTCGTCGCGCAGCCTGGCCACGTACTTGGCCGGCTCCCAGTACTGCACCTGCGAATCCCACAGGCCGGTGCCGACGAAGGTGGCCGGATACGCCTGCGCGCGGATGTTGTCGTACGGCGAGTAGCTGAGCATGTAATCGTAGAACGCTTTCTTCTCCGGATTGCCCCACTCGTCGTACTCGTTGGTGGTCAGCGGGATGGTCGGGTCAAGCATGGTCGTCACCACGTCCACGAACGGCACCTGCGAGACGATCACGCGGTACTTGTCCGGCGCCATGTTCGCAATCGCACCCATCAGCAGCCCGCCGGCGCTGCCGCCGTAGGCCGCCACGCGGTCGGGCGCGGCGTAGCCTTCCTTGACCAGTGCGTCGGTGACGTCGATGAAGTCGGTGAAGGTGTTCTTCTTGTTGAACAGCTTGCCGCTGTCGTACCAGTCGCGGCCCATCTCCTGGCCGCCGCGGATGTGGGCGATGGCATAGACCATGCCGCGGTCGAGCAGGCTCACCGCCGTGGAGTTGAAGCCCGGGTCCGACGAAGAACCGTAGCTGCCGTAGGCGTACTGCAGCAGCGCGGCGCTGCCGTCCTTCTTCAGTCCGTTCCTGTACACCACCGACACCGGGACCCGGGTGCCGTCACGCGCCGTGGCCCAGAAGCGTTCGGTCGTATATTTGGTCGGGTCGTAGCCGATCACCGGCTGCTGCTTGAGCAGTTTGCGCTCACCGGTTTCGACGTTGAGCTCGTAGGTGGTCGACGGCGTGGTCATCGAGGTGTAGCTGTAGCGCAGCCACGGCGTGTCGTGCTCGGAGTTCACGTCGATACCCATCGAATAGGCTGGCTCCTCGGCCTTGACGTACTCCTCCTGCCCAGCGTCGCGCAGCAGGCGCAGGCGCTCGAGGCCTTCGGAGCGCTCGCTGATGGCGGTGAAGCCGTCGAACACCTCGAAACCATCGATGTACACCTCATCGCTGTGCGCGATCCAGTCCTTCCACTGCGCGCGCGAAGTGGCTTCGGTGGGCGCGGTCATGATGCGGAAGTTCTTGGCGTTCCAGTTGGTGCGGATCACCCAGCGCCCGTCGAGGTGGTCGGCGGTGTATTCGACGTCGCGCTCGCGCGGGGCCAGCACGGTGAAGGTGGTCGGGTCCGAGGCCGGTGCGCAGCGCTGTTCGGAAGACACGGTGCTTTCCACGCCGATGCAGATGAAACGGTCGTCGCGGGTGCGATCGATGCCCATGTAGAAACTGTCGTCCTCCTCTTCGTACAGCAGCACATCTGCGCTGGAGGGCGTACCCAACACGTGCGACTTGACCCGCACCGTGAGCAGGGTTTCCGGGTCGTTCTCGACATACAGTAGGGTCTTGTTGTCATCGGCCCAGACCACGTTGCCGGACGAGGCGGTGATGGTGTCGGGCAGCACCTGCCCGGTCTCAAGGTCCTTGAAGCGGATCACGTACTGGCGACGGCCCACTTCGTCGTCGGCCCAGGCCAGCATCCGGTTGTCCTGGCTGACCTCGGCGGCGCCCACGCTGAAATAGCCCTTGGCTTCGGCCATCTGGTTGACGTCGAGCAGGATGTCCTCCGGTGCGTCCATGCTGCCCTTGCGGCGCGCGTGGATCGGGTAGTCCTTTCCGGCCTCGAAGCGCGTGTAGTACCAGTAGCCACGCTGGCGGTACGGCACGCTGGCATCATCCTGCTTGATGCGCCCGACGATCTCGTTATAGAGCGTCTCCTGCAGCGCCCGGGTCGGCGCCAGCACGGCATCGGCGTAGGCGTTCTCGGCCTCGAGGTAGGCCAGCATCGCCTTGTCCTCGCGCTTGTCGTCGCGCAGCCAGTAGTACTCGTCGTTGCGCACCGCGCCGAACGGCGCCTTCACTTCATGTGCGCGCTTTTCCGCATCGGGAGGCGTCGCCGCTTCGGCGGCACCGGAGGTCGGGGCAACATTCATCAGGAGGGTCGCTGCAATCAGGAGGGAGAGTGTCTTCATTGAGGAGGTTTCCGGCAGTTGAGGCTACGGACTCGGGCAAGACCTGCACGACGCCCCCGGAACAACCGAGGCCGTCGTGCTGGCGGAAAGCGCCGGGTCGATCAGTCGTTCAGTTGCTGCCACAGGAACGTGTAGGCGAGCGCGCTCATGTGCGCGGCCTGCGCGTTGTTGGCCGCGCCGCCGTGGCCGCCCTCGATGTTCTCGTAGTAGCGCACGTCCTTGTCCGCCTCCAGCATCTTGGCGGCCATCTTGCGCGCATGCGCCGGGTGCACCCGATCGTCGCGGGTCGATGTCATGAACAGCGTGGGCGGATAGTCCTTGGCCGGATCGAACAGGTGGTACGGCGAGAACGTCTTGATGAACTCCCAGTCGGCGGTGTCCGGATCGCCGTACTCGGCCATCCACGAGGCGCCGGCCAGCAGGTGGCTGTAGCGCTTCATGTCCAGCAGCGGCACCTGTACGACCACCGCGCCAAACAGCTCCGGGTACTGCGTCAGCATGTTGCCGGTGAGCAGGCCGCCGTTGCTGCCGCCCTGGATGCCCAGATGGTGCGGCGAGGTGACCTTGCGCGCGATCAGGTCGCGTGCCACCGCAGCAAAGTCCTCATAGGCCTTGTGCCGATTGGCCTTGAGCGCGGCCTGGTGCCAGCGTGGCCCGTATTCGCCACCGCCACGGATGTTGGCCACCGCGTACACGCCGCCCTTCTCCAGCCAGCCCATGCCCACGCCCCCGGAATAGCCGGGCGTCATCGAGATCTCGAAGCCGCCATAGCCGTACAGCAGCGTCGGCGTGGTGCCGTCGTACTCCAGGTCCTTGGGCCGGACCATGAAGTACGGGATCCTGGTGCCATCCTTGGAGGTGGCGAAATGCTGTTCGATCACGTGCCTGGAGGCGTCGAAGAACGCCGGCATGGTCTTGAGCACTTCGATCGCGCCGGTCGCGCTGCCGGCGTCGGCCATCATCAGTGTGGTCGGGGTGAGGTAGTCGGTGACCGTCAGCCACAGCGCGTCGCTCTGGTCGGCGTCCACCGCACTCACGCTGGTGGTGCCGAACTCCAGGTCACCGACCGGGAGCGGGCGCGAGCTCCACTTGCCGTCGCTGTAAGTCAGCACCGACAGGCGGTTCTTCACGTCCTCCATCACGTTGAGGACCACGTGGTTGCGGGTCAGCGTGGCACCGGCGAGCGAGGTGTTTTCGGTGGGCTCGAACAGCACGTCGAACTCTCGCTTGCCGGCCATGAACGCATCGAACCGCGTGACAATGAACGCGCCGGCCTGGTAGGTCTTTCCGCCCACCGTCCATGGCTCGCGCAGCTCCAGGCCCAGCCACTGCCGGTGCACCGACTTCTGCGCCGAGTTGGGCGCATCGACTTTGACCAACGTTCCGGGCGCTCCTGCGCATCCTGCGCCCGCGCCACTCGCACATCCTTGTGCATCGGTGCCCTGGCGCAGGTACAGCTCGTCGTTGTAGAAGGCCAGCGTGCGCGAGACGAAATCGCGCTCGAAGCCGGGGGTGTCGTCGTGGCCGGCGGCGATGTACATGTCGGCCGGCTGGCCCTCGTACACCGTGGTCGCCGAACCCAGCGGGGTGCCGCGCTTCCATTGCTTGACGATGCGCGGATAGCCCGAGGGGGTCATGCTGCCGTCGCCGAAATCGGTGTAGACGTAGACTGTGTCGGCGTCGATCCAGCCCAGGCCGCCCTTGGCTTCTGGACGGAAGAAGCCGTCCTTGATCCACTGGCGCGACTGGATGTCGAATTCACGGGTGACGTCGGCGTCGGCGCCGCCGCGTGACAGCGCCACCAGGCAGCGGGTGTATTCGGGACGCAGGCAGTCGGCGCCGTGCCAGACCCAGTTCTCGCCCTCGGCGCGGTTCAGAGCGTCCAGGTCGATGATGGTGTCCCACTTCGGCTGCGGCTTGCGGTATTCCTCCAGCGTGGTCCGGCGCCACAGGCCGCGTTCGTTGTTCTTGTCCTTCCAGAAGTTGTAGTAATAGTCGCCAATCTTCTGCACGCCGGGGATCTTGGCGTCGGAATCGAGCATCGTGCGGATGCCACCCTCGAGCTGCTTGAACTGCGGGGTCGAGGCGATCTCCGCTTCACTCAAGGCGTTTTTCTCGCGCACCCAGTCCAGCGGTTTCTCGCCGCCCACGTCTTCCAGCCATGCGTACTTGTCTTCAGCCATCGCGGGCTCCTGGGCAAAGGCGGCGCCGGACGCGGCGAGTCCGGCAGCCAGCAAGACGCCCTGGCAGGCATGGGAAAGGTTCTGCATCGACGACTCCGATCAGGGCGATTTCGAGCCAGCAACGCTAGCACAGGCCGCCTTTGGACCACCGTGCCGAAGGTCAGGCGGCGTGGGGCAAGCGTCGTGGCAGGGCAAAGGTGTCGCGGCGCCGCACCTTGTCAGATGCCCTGCGGCGGCTCGATCGGCGGATGCCCGCCGGCGCGTCATGCGGGACGTCCCGAACAGGTAGCCGGAACCGATACAGTGACCACCACGCCACTGCGGGCATGCCCAGCAGCCACAGCGGCACCCATCCCAGCAGTGGGCTGTAGGCGCGCGCGTCCGGCAGCAGCATGACCAGGGCAAGGGCGAGCAGCATGACTGCTTGAACGAAGCGTTCCAGCAGCGGGTCCGGCACAGGCGCGGGGATCGGGAAAGCAGTTGGGCTGGGCATCGCGGCAGGATCCTTGGTGGTCGCAAGCAGCGTCGCCGCTCTGCATCTCAGGGACTGCGACGGCGGGCTTAACGGCTTCTTCCCGCTTCGAGGCTTAAGCTGCCCAGTGCCCATTGGAGTGGACCCTATGCAAGCCTGCTGTCGTCCCGTACCCCTGTTGATGGGCCTGCTCATGCTGTTTCTCCTTGCCGCCTGCTCGAGTGCGCCTATGAACACCAACGCCAAGCCTGTCGACCTGCCCCGCTTCATGGGCGCCTGGCACGTGATCGCCCACGTGCCGTACTTTGGCGAGCGTGGCCACGTCGCCAGCCGCGATGAATACACCCTGCGCGAGGATGGCGGCATCGGCGTGCACTACGCCTACCAGGAAGGGTTCGGTGAACCGGTCAAGACCCTCGACTCCAGGGCCACGGTGAAGGACGGCACTGGCAACCGCCGCTGGACCACCTGGATTTTCGGGGTGATCCCCACCAAGTTCCGCATCCTCGAGGTGGCACCGGATTATTCATGGGCGCTGATCGACTACCCCGGTCGCGACCTGGCGTGGGTATTCGCGCGCACCGCCGACATGGGCGATGCGCAATACGCTGAACTGGTGGACAAGATGCGCGGACATGGCGTGGACACAGACAAGCTGGTGCGCGTGCCTCAGCTCGCAGAGCAGGTGGGCAAGCCGGGTTTCGCGGCGCCGAAGAAATCGTGACACACGCGATCAGCAACGCTCGCGCTCAATAGCCGGCGGCGTCCAGCACCTTCTCGGTTTCGGCGCGGCCGATTTCGACCAGTTCGGCGGCGCGCCAGAACTCGTAGAACTGGCAGGCGTCGCGCGGGATGCGGATAACGAGCTCGGGTGGATCCAGCGCCAGGTGCACGCGCGAGATCTGCGCCTGCATGGTGTCCAGCGAACGCGACATCATCTCGACGATGCCGAATTCGCCGTCGTCGTCCTCATCCGTACCCCGACGCCGCTCGATCCAGTCGCCCAGGCGCTGCGTCATCGATGACGATTCCACGCCGGGCTGCGCGGGATCGGCCGGCTGCCCCGGTGGCTGGCGCGGCCAGTCGTGCATGTCCACGGCGATCAGCCGATGCGCGTCGGACATGCGCGTGGCCGCGATCGGCAGCGGCGCCAGCAGGCCGCCGTCGACCAGCGCCCGCCCGTGCAGCATGAACGGCGTGAACACGCCCGGGATGGCGAACGAGGCACGCAGCGCATCCCATAGCGGACCCGAGCGCAGCCACACCTCGCGCTGGCGCTCCAGATCAACCGCCACGGCGGTGAAGTCGATCGGCAGGGTTTCGATGTCGGGATTGCCGACCACTTCGCGCATTGCCGCCACCAGCGCGTCGCCGCGTATCAGCCCGCCCTGCCCGACCACCGGATCGAGCAGGCGCAGGAAGTGCCTGCGCTTGAGCCGCTCCAGCTGCTCGCGGAATTCGGTGAGCTTGCCGGCCGCGTAGATGCCGCCGACCAGCGCGCCGCTGGAGGCACCGGACACCGCCACGATGTCCAGCCCGCGCGCACAAAGCGCTTCGATCACCCCGACCTGCGCCAGCCCGCGTGCGCCACCGGCGCCCAGCGCAAGCGCAACCTTCTCGCCACCGCCAATCTTTGGAGCAGCCGCGGCCATCAGCGCTCGTAGTTGCTGAGGGCGAGTTCCAGCAGCGCCTTGGCGCGTTCGCGCAGCACCGGTGGCTCGATGATCTCGGCGTCGGCGCCGTAGTGCAGGATGTCCATCAGCAGCTCGCGCGACATGCTGTAGGGCACCTTCAACTCGTAGCGCCCGTCGGGCAGGAAACGGCCTTCCTGCTTCGAGTGCCATTGCTCGTCGGCGACCCAGCGCGCGGTCTTGGCGCTGAAGACGATGGTGGCCCAGCCCTTTGGCTCGCCGGAAAAGATGCCGTAGCTCGAGGCGAGGTGCTGGTTGAGCTCGGCTTCGGGCCGATCCTGCGCCGGCGTGTCCACGGCCTTGGCATGGGTGATGCGGTCGACGGCGAAACTGCGCAGGCCCTCGCGCTCGTGGTCCCAGGCATCCAGGTACCAGTTGTCGCGGTAGTGGGTGATCCGCTGCGGCGACACCGTACGCCGCGTGCGCTCGTCGGTCGAACGCGCCCGGTATTCGAACGTCAGCTGGCGGCGCTCGAGAACTGTGGAAGCCACGACGCGAAAACTGACCTCATCCAGGCGCCGGCCGCGGTGCGGGATCACCCGCACCCGCTCGACCGGCCACTGCGCCAGGCCGGTGTGGTCGGCCAGCAGTCCCTCGATGCGCTTCTGCAGCGGAGCCAGCGCCCCGGACAGCACGCCGCCGGCGGTGCGCACCAGCAGCTGCTGAGCCGCCAGCAGCGCGTACAGCTCCTCCGAACTCAGCCACAGGCCAGGCAGTTCGAAGCGGTCGCTCTCCCCGGTCTGGTAGCGAAAGCCGGAGTCGCCGTCGCCTTCGACCGGCGCCATCAGCGCATCGCGCAGGTAGGCCAGGTCCCGGTAAACCGTGGCCCGTGAACAACCCAGCTCGTCCTGAAGCCGTTTCACCGTCACCGGGTAACGCGCGGCCTTGAGGGTGCGATGCAGGGCGGTGATGCGTTCGATCTTGTCCATGCGCCGATTATGGCCGAGGGCAGCCTGGAGTTGGCCGTCCAGCGCTTCGCGTTCCTTCTGTCGGTGAGGCACCCACCCTGGTTGCATTGCCCGGCGCCTCCACCGGCCGGCCTGGACGCCGCCTCCATGGTCAGCGGACAGCGGCACAGTGGCCTACCGACTCGGCGCCGATGGACTGCCGCTGCAGTCGGTGAACAAGGGAAGCCGGCCTCCTGCGCGCAGGTCAGGACCATTCGTTGCTCCTGCCGCGCCGGTGCGGCCATCGCCATCGATGTCGCCCAGTCAGCGGCATGGTGCGCAGCCCCGGACGCGCATGCACAATGCGCGCATGCACCAGACTCTCCGAGCGATCAAACGCCGTGCCCACGGCACCCGGCCGCACAACGGACGCCTGCCGGTCTGATGGGCATGGAAATATGGCTGGTGCTGGTGGTGCTGGTGGGGGCGGTGGCGCTGTTCGTCACCGAGAAGCTCCCGGTCGACGTAGTGGCCCTGCTGGTGCTCTCCAGCCTGCTGGTGTTGGGCCTGGTGACGCCGCGAGAGGCGCTGTCGGGCTTCAGCAGCCAGGCCACGATCACGGTGGCGGCCATGTTCGTGCTGAGCGCGGGACTGCAGCGCAGCGGCGCGCTGCTGGCGGTCGGCGGAGCGCTGGCGAAGATCCGCTCGAGCTGGCTGTTTGCGCTGGTCATGATGCTGCTGATCGCCTTCATTTCCGCCTTCGTCAACAACACGGCCGCCGTGGCGGTGTTCCTGCCCCTGGTCATCGCCGCGTCCATCGCCAACCGGCGGGCACCGTCGAAGTTCCTGATCCCGCTGTCCTACGCGGCCCAGTTCGGCGGCGTGTGCACCCTGGTCGGCACCTCCACCAACCTGCTGGTGGACTCCCTGGCACGACAGGCGGGACGGGAAGGGTTCACCCTGTTCGAATTCGCGCCGCTGGGGATCATCTTCGTCGGCGTCGGCATCGTCTACATGATGATCGCCAGGCGCTTCCTGCTGCCCGACCTGGGCGTGCCCGAGTCCGGCGACAGCGGGCACGGCGGCGGCTACCTGGTGGAACTGCTGGTGCCCGAAAAGTCGCCGGCAATCGGCCAGCGCGCCTCCCAGGTGATGCCCGATGAACTGGACGACGCCAACGTGCTGGAGGTGCTGCGTGACGGGCTGTTCGTCCCCTCTCCTGCGTCCGAGTCCATCCTGGCCGGTGATCGCCTGCTGATTCGTGGCGACTGGGAGCAGATCACCAGGGCGCGCAAGCAGTTGAAGCTGGAGTTCGAGCCGGTGGGCGCCGGCCTGGAAGACGAAGATCAGGACAAGCGGCTGCAGGCCGAGGTGATGGTGGCCCCGGGCTCCTACATGGTCGGCCACACCATTGCCGGGATGCGCTTTGCCCACACCTACCGGGCCAGGGTGCACGGCCTGCAGCGGCGCCGTGCAGTGCTGAGGCGGCCGCTGGACCAGGTGCCGCTGCTGGTCGGCGACGTGATGCTGGTCGACGCCTCGGAGGCCTCGCTGGAGGCGCTGCGCAAGGATCCCGGGCTGGTGGTGCTGAGCCAACGTGCGCAGCAGCGCATCGACTGGCGTCGGGCACTGGTGTCGATGCTGATCCTGGGCTGTGTGATTGGCGTGTCCGCGATTGGCTGGCTGCCGATCGTGGCCTCGGCGCTGCTTGGCTGCGTCGCCCTGGTGGTGTTCCGCTGCCTGGACACCGACGAGGCCTACGCGGCCATCGACTGGCGGGTGATCATCCTGCTGGCCGGGGTCCTGCCCCTTGGAATCGCCCTGCAGAACTCCGGGGGCGCCGACTGGATTGCGCGGCAGGCGATCAGCGTCATCGGACCCTATGGCCCGGTCGCCACGCTGGGTTTGATCTACCTGCTGACAGCAGCCATGACCGAGGTCATGAGCAACAACGCGGCCGGCGTGCTGGTGGTGCCGATCGCCATTGCCGCGGCCGATTCGCTCGGCGTGGACGCCAAGCCTTTCCTGGTCGCCGTCGCGTTCGCCGCCTCCACCAGTTTCGCAACGCCGGTCGGCTACCAGACCAACACCATGGTCTACACCGCCGGAGGCTATCGCTTTGGCGACTTCATGCGCATCGGCCTGCCGCTCAACATCGTGTTCTGGATCATGGCGATCCTGCTGATCCCGCGTTACTTCCCGTTCCACGCGGTCTGAACTCATGGCCTTGCGCGGCGCGCGGCGCGGGTAACCACTGTTTAACCAGCGCACTGCCAGACTCCGCGGCCAGCACGGAGGCAGGCAGTGGGCATGCGGAACGAAAGCAAGGCGGAGCGGCTTGTCGCGTGGGGCCTGGTGGCGGGCCTGCATATCGGTCTTTTCTGGCTGCTGACTTACACGCCCATGGCGCGCCGCGTCGACAGCGATCCGGTGCGGATGCGCCTGGTGCTCCTGCCAAGGTTGGTCCTGCCCGCCTCGCCCGCGGTTCCGGTTGCTCCCCTGGCCAACCCCGATGCGCCGCGGAAAACGCCGCAGGCCAGGATCATCGAACCAGTGCGGCCGCGCATCGACGACCCGCTCGCCGCGCCGCCCGACGCCGTGCCCCCGAGTTTCGAAGAAGCAGTCGACTGGCAGCAGCAGGCGCGCGACGTGGCCCGTCGGCAGGACCTATCGGACGCACCCACCTTCACACCCGACCCGCTGCGCAGCCGCCGCGCACGATTGCCTGGAGGACAAAGGCGCGACACCTTCGCCATGCGCGAGGCAGTGACTCCGGGCGACGTGGCCGGGTTCATCGGCGGGCTGTTCGGCAGCTATCCGCCGCCGTGTCCTCGCGTGCGGGAGAACATCGCCGGGCTGCTCACCTCGACTTCGGAACGCGACCGGGAGTTGCTGCAGGAAGAACTTCGACAGCAACGTGAGTACTGCGCGCCCTGAAGCTTGGTGGTGAAGTGCCTGCGGACGCGCCAGGGAAGCCGGCAGGGCTCAGCGGATCGGTCGGTCCGGATCGGGTGAAGCCAGCAACGCACCGGCGCCCAGGTCGAGCAACGACTGCGCCAGTTCCAGCCCCAGCGCCTCGTGCGCAGAGGCAGCGCCCTGCACGTGGGCGCGCACCAGTTCTCCGTCCTCCGCATTGCCCACCAGCCCATGCATCGAGAGGCCGGACCCGTGCAGTTGCGCATACGCCGCGACGGGCACCTGGCAGCTGCCGTGCAGGGCACGGTTCATGGCCCGCTCCGCCTCGACGCGGGTACGCGTGTGCGCATGGTCCAGCGCCACCAGCAGGCCCTGCACGGCGGCATCATCATCGCGGCACTCGATCGCGATCGCGCCCTGCGCCGGCGCGGGCAGCCACTCGGTCGGCTGCAGGCGCTGGGTGATCCTGTGTCCCAGGGCAAGCCGCTGCAGCCCTGCGCACGCCAGCACGATCGCGTCGTAGTCGCCGGCATCGAGTTTGGCCAGGCGGCTGTTGACGTTGCCGCGAAGGTCACGCAACTGCAGGTCCGGGCGGCATGCGCGCAGCTGCGCCTGGCGCCGCAATGACGAGGTTCCCACGCATGCGCCCTGCGGCAGGTCCATCAGCGTGGCGTGCTGGTTGGAGACGAAGGCATCGGCCGCATCGGCGCGCTCCAGGATCGCGGCCAGCACGAACGGCCCTTCCAGATCCATCGGCACGTCCTTGAGCGAATGCACCGCGCAGTCGGCCTCGCCGCGAAGCATCGCCAGCTCCAGCTCCTTGAGGAACAGGCCCTTGCCGCCGATCGCCGACAGCGCGCGGTCCAGGACCTCGTCGCCGCGGGTGCTCATCGGCACCAGCTGCACGTCCAGGCCCGGGTGCGCGTCGCGCAGCAATGCGGCCGCGTGTTCGGTTTGCCAGAGCGCGAGCGGGCTCTTTCGGGTGGCGATTCGCAGCGGTTTCATCCAGCCATTATGGCCGCCGGTCAGGACACTGGATAGGCGTGGGCGCCTGGGTCAAAGGTTGCGAACGGTCTCGCGCAGGCCAGGGACGCAGCGCCGGCTGACTTCCAGCGGCTCCTTGCCGTGCCGCAGCACGGCCTGCACGTGGCCATCGTTGTTGCGACGCAGCTCGATCAGTTCGTGGCGCGCCACCAGGCAGTTGCGGTGGATGCGCACGAAGCGTAATCCGAACTCGTCCTCCAGGGATTTGAGCGATTCCTCGATCAGATCCTCGCCGCGCACGTGGTGCACGACGACGTACTTCTCGTCAGCCTGCAGGTAGTGGACGTCCTCGATCGGGATCAGGCGCAGGCTGCCGCGCAGTCGGGCACACAGGTGGGTGCGCGCCTGCTGGCCCGGCGGCGCCGGCTGGTGCGATTCACGCCCCGCCATGAACAGTCGTGCGCGCTCGATTGCGGCGGCCAGCCGCTCGGGCCGCACCGGCTTCATCAGGTAGTCGATGGCGGCCGCTTCAAAAGCGGACAGCGCGTGGTCGTCATAGGCGGTGCAGAACACCACTGCCGGGCGGGGGTCGAACGCCGCCAGGTGGCGCGCGGCCTCGAGGCCGTTGACGCCCGGCATGGAGATGTCCAGCAGGACCAGGTCGGGCCGGTGCTCGGCGCAGGCCTGCAGCGCGTCCAGGCCGTTCTCGGCCTCGGCCACCACCTCCAGCCCGGGTTCTGAAGCGAGCAGCGTACGCAGGCGCTCGCGCGCCAGTGGCTCATCGTCGGCAATCACTACCTTCATGCGTCTCCCCTCCCTATCGCGACACTGCCGGGCAACCGCCAGAACGAGGTCCACCCGATAGTCGCCGTGTCACCGGCGCAGCGTCACTGCCAACCAGGCCAGCGCCCCGGAGCACCCGCCGAAGCAGTCACGCGGAGCCGGGTCAAACGCCTGCCGCCTCGAACCGGACCGTCAACCAGTCGCCAAGGTCGCGGATTTCCTCGGCGCAGACCTGGTGGGCCATGGTGTAGGCGTGCCACTGCACGTCCAGGCCCAGCGACTGCAGCAGGTCCTTGCTGCGCTCGGCGTGGACCAGGGCAATCACCTGGTCTCCACTGCCGTGAGCCATGAATACCGGTTGCGACTTTGCGGCGCTGGTTACGGACCTTGCGGCGGTTTCGGCACCGGGCAGGTAGGTCGAGAGCGCAATGATGCCCGCCAGCGGCGTGGTGCGCCGGAGCGCCGCGGCCAATGCGATTGCCCCACCTTGCGAGAAGCCCGCCAGCAGCACGCGGCCTGCGTCCACGCCACGCTGGTGCTCGCGCTCGATCAATGCATTGGCCAGCCCGATCGATTCGTCCACGCCCGCGCTGTCGGCACGGCTCGCGAAATCCATGCCGACGATGTCGTACCACGCGCGCATCGGGACGCCATTGTTGACGGTGACCGGCCGCACCGGCGCATGCGGGAACACGAAACGAATCGCAGGCCACTGCTTGCGCACCAGCTCGGGCACGATCGGTGCGAAGTCGTTTCCATCAGCGCCGAGGCCATGCAGCCAGATCACCGACCATTGCGGCGCCGGGCCGGTCTCGAGTTCAACCGAGTCGAGAATCCTGTTGTTTGCATCCATTGCGCATTGTCGCCCAGTTGGGCGGCAGGGCCAATGAAGCCCCCGCTCCCGCGCTTCCGGGGACGCAGCCGCCGTGGCAGGCCAAACCTGTGCAGCCTTCAGCGGCGCGAGGCGCGCGAGCGACGACTCGATGGGCTGGCTGAGCGGGCTCTCGCCACGTAGATAAACCAGCAACCTCGGGGGTATCCAGACCACGTCGGACGGCAGTTGGTGGGCCCACCAGGACTCGAACCTGGAACCAAAGGATTATGAGTCCTCTGCTCTAACCATTGAGCTATGGGCCCGCATACCGAATTGTAACTGGCGCGCCCAACCCTTTCGTCGCCACGGCGACCCCGCATCAGGAACGAGCCGACATTCGGCTGTCTTGCCGAAGCGCTCGCGGGCACCAACGAACAAGGGCCCCTTGCGGGGCCCCTGGTGCTTTCGGGTTCCGGGCGAAACCTACTCGATATCGAGGAAGCTGCGCAGCTGTTCCGAACGGCTGGGGTGACGCAGCTTGCGCAGCGCCTTGGCCTCGATCTGGCGGATCCGCTCGCGGGTGACGTCGAACTGCTTGCCCACTTCCTCGAGGGTGTGGTCGGTGTTCATGTCGATGCCGAAGCGCATGCGCAGCACCTTGGCCTCGCGGGGCGTCAGCCCGGCCAGCACGTCGCGCACGGTCTCGGACAGGTTGATGTTGACCGTGTTCTCGATCGGGGACTCCACGTTGGTGTCCTCGATGAAGTCGCCCAGGTGCGAATCCTCGTCGTCGCCGATCGGGGTTTCCATGGAGATCGGTTCCTTTGCGATCTTCATCACCTTGCGGATCTTGTCCTCGGGCATCTCCATTTCCTTGGCCAACTCCTCCGGCGTGGCCTCGCGGCCGTACTGCTGGAGCATCTGCCGGGAAATGCGGTTGAGCTTGTTGATCGTTTCGATCATGTGCACCGGGATGCGGATGGTGCGCGCCTGGTCGGCGATCGAGCGGGTGATGGCCTGGCGGATCCACCACGTGGCGTAGGTCGAGAACTTGTAGCCACGACGGTATTCGAACTTGTCCACCGCCTTCATCAGGCCGATGTTGCCCTCCTGGATCAGGTCCAGGAACTGCAGCCCGCGGTTGGTGTACTTTTTGGCGATGGAGATCACCAGGCGCAGGTTGGCTTCCACCATCTCGCGCTTGGCCTTGCGTGCACGCGCCTCGCCATAGGCCATGGCGCGGCTGATCTCCTTGATGTCAGCCAGGTTCAGGTGCATCGCCTGCTCGAGGGCGATGGTGGCCTGCTGTTCGTCGATGATCTGGTCCTTGACGTCGCGCAGGGCCGAAGACCACTTCTGCTTGCGCTTCAGGACTTCGTCCACCCAGCCCACGTTGGTCTGGTTGCCTTCCCATGAGCGGATGAAATCCTTGCGCGGCATCTTGGCCGACTGCGTGGACAGGTACAGCACGCGACGCTCGTGGTCCTTGATCTGGCCCACCACCTCGCGCACCTTGCGCACCAGGGTGTCGGTCAGCGCCAGCGGGAACTTCAAGGTGACGAAGGTCTCGGCCAGGTCGGTACGCAACTTGGCCACGGCCTTGTTATCTGCGCCATTCTTGGCATACGACCGCTTGAACTTGGCGTAGCCGTCGGTGAGCACCTGCATGCGCCGCGCCACTTCCTCCGGGTCCGGACCGGTCGGACCGGCCTCCTCTTCTTCATCGTCGTTGTCGCTATCGTCGTCGCTGTCGTCGGTTGCCGCCGCAGCCACCACCGGCGCAGGCGGCTCTGGCACTTCTTCTTCGCCGTCGTTGAAGCCGACCACGATCTCGGCCAGGCGCTTCTTGCCCGCCTTGTGCAGCTCCCAGTCTTCGAGCAGCAGTTCGATCGACAGCGGGAAGTTGCCCAGCGAGGCCTGGACCTGGCTAAGGCCTTCCTCGATGCGCTTGGCGATGGCGATTTCGCCTTCGCGGGTCAGCAGCTCCACCGTGCCCATCTCGCGCATGTACATGCGCACCGGGTCAGTGGTGCGGCCACCTTCGGTGTCGAGGGTGAGCGCAGCAGCGGCTTCCTCGGCAGCGGTGTCGTCGACTTCGCGGTTGCCGGTGCTGTTGCCGGCGAGCAGCAGGGTTTCGGCATCGGGCGCGACTTCGTGCACCTCGATGCCCATGCCGTTGATCATGCCGATGATGTCTTCGATCTGCTCCGCATCGACGATGTCGTCGGGCAGGTGGTCGTTGACTTCAGCAAAGGTCAGGTAGCCCTGTTCCAGGCCCTTGCTGATCAGAAGCTTGATATCGGATTGTTGGGCTGGACGTTCGTTGGCCATCAGTGCTTGCGCCACCGGCTTGATAAGGGAACCTAGCATTATACCGCGCTGCGGAAGGTTTGGCCCGCAGGGGTCTTGAACGCGCCGCGGCACGGGGAAATCCCGCAAGTCCAGACACGCCTCGCCGGAATCAGGCGATGTCGGGGCTTCAAGGCCGCAGCAGAAAGGTCACCGGCCCGTCATTAACCAGGCTGACCACCATATGGGCACCAAAGCGCCCACTTTCCACCCCGTGCGCGTGCAGTTGCCGGCAGGTTTCCAGCAGGCGGTTGAAGACGCGTTCAGCCTCGACCGGTTCGGCGGCCGTGGTGAAGCTCGGACGCATGCCCGAGCGCGTGTCGGCCGCAAGGGTGAACTGGCTGACCAGCAGGAGCGCGCCTTCGCTATCGCGAAGCGAGCGGTTCATGCGCCCCGCGTCGTCGGCGAAAATGCGATACCCCAGCAGCCGCTGCGCCATGCGCTCGACTTGCCGCTCGTCATCGCCAGGCTCCACCGCGACCAGCGCCAGCAGGCCAGGGCCGATCCTGCCCACGCACGCATTGTCCACGTGGACGGACGCCTGCAGGACGCGCTGGATCAGGCTGAGCATGGGGCGATGCTGGCGAGCTTGGGCCCGCCGGTCAACCGCTAGACTGTGGCCATGAGACCGGAAATGCTGGCCAACGCGCTGTACACGCTCGCCGCCCTGCTGACCCGCCTGCCGTGGCCGTGGTTGCGCTCTCTGGCCGATGCGCTGGCCTGGTGGTGGCGGCGGCTGGATGCGCGCGAAAGCCAGGTCGCCAGGCGAAACCTGGAACTGGTCTACCCCGAACTCCTGCCCTCGCAGCGCAGCGAACTGCACCGCGCCGTGCTGCGAACCACGTCTCGACAGGCGCTGGAAACGCTGCGCTTCTGGACCCGTCCCCACGCGGAAAACCTGCAGCGCATCGAGGCGCGCTCGGGCGAGGCCGTTTATGACGCGGCGGTGGCCTCGGGTCGGGGCGTGATCGTGGTGGCGCCGCACTTCGGCAACTGGGAGTTGCTCAACCAGTGGCTGGCTTCGAAAGGACCCCTGGCCATCGTCTACGCACCGCCCGAGTCGGCGGTGGGTGACGCCTTCCTGCTGCGCGTGCGCGGCGCCGGCAATATCCGTCAGGTGCGCGCCGAAGGGCCGGCGGTGCGCCAGCTGTGGAAGGTCCTGAAGCAGGGTGGCGTGGTCGGCATCCTGCCCGACCAGCAGCCGAAGCTGGGCGATGGGGAGTTCGCGCCGTTCTTCGGCATCCAGGCCCTGACCATGACCCTGGTGTCGCGGCTGGCCGAGCGCACCGGGGCGGTCGTCCTGTTCGCCTGGTGCGAGCGCATCGGCGGCGACCTGGCGTTCTCGCTGCATGTGCAGCCTGCGCCGAGCGGCATCGCCGATGCGGATGCGTCAGTCGCCGCCGCGGTCCTCAACGCGCAGATTGAATCCATCGCCCGCCGCGATCCAGCCCAGTACCAGTGGACCTACAAGCGCTTCGGCGCGCGTCCGCCCGGCAGCGGAGAGCCGAACCCGTACAAGCGGGTGGCACCCTGATCATGCCGCAGCAGTCTGCTGCGCCACCGTGCCGGCCCGTCGCCGCCGGCGCGTGTGAAACTAACCGCACCTGCGCATGGCCTGAGTGCACTGCCGCAACCTTTCGATGAGGCTGAAAAGGCAATGAATAGATGGAATCTGCCGCCGCCGCCGCACGACCGCGGCCAGATCGAGGCATCCCGTCGCGCACGGCGCTGCAATGCGACGGCCGGCAGGTACGCGTCCACCCACGTGCGGAAGGACACCTGCTGATGGAAAACGCAACGGGCCCATTGGCCGAAACACCGGTCGCCGCGCACGAAAACCACGAGTGGCATCACCTCCCCGCACGTGGGGCCAGGCTCGCCGCGCTTGGGGAAGCGGTCGGCATGGCGATCCCGGCCGCGTTCGCGCTGGGGATGCTGGCCGCGGTCACCAACCTGGGTTCGCCCTGGGTACTGGCTCCGGTGGGTGCTGTGGGCGGGGCGCTGTTCGGCGCGTGGCTGGGCTACAAGCGCCACCGCCGCACCCTGTGGCGGCTGGACGAGGACGGCTTCGCGGTGCAGCGCGGTCGCTGGTGGCGGATCGAAAGCCGCATCCCCATCTCCAGGGTGCAGCACCTGGACCTGAAGCGCGGACCACTGGAGCGCGCCATGGGCCTGGCGACGCTGGTCATCCACACCGCGGGCACGCGCATGGCCACCGTGTCGGTCAACGGCCTGGACGACGCCGATGCCGAGCATCTTCGCGACCGGCTGGCGCGCCAGCTCGACAGCGACGACGACGCGCTGTGAGCGAGGCCGCCGTGCCCCTGCCGCTGGAGGAGCGCCGGCTGCATCCGTGGTCCTGGCTGTTCGTGCTGCTGCAGCAGCTGCGGCAGTTCATCGTGCCCCTGGTCGCGCTGACGATCTTCGGTGCCCGCGGCGATGCGGCCGGATTCTGGATGGGCGCAGGACCGCTGATCGCCGTGGGCGTGCTGGTGGTGGTGTCGGTCCTGCAGTACTTCACCTACCGCTACCAGGTTGGCGAAGACGGGCTGAGCGTGCGCGAGGGCTGGCTGCACCGCTCGATGCGTGAGATCCCGTATTCGCGGATCCACAACGTGGTGCTGCACCAGACGCTGCTGCACCGGATGTTCGGCGTGGCCGAGGTGCGTCTTGAATCGGCCGGCGGTCAGAAGCCGGAGGCGCAGATGCGGGTGCTGCGCATGGAGGAGGCGCTGGCCCTGGAAAGCCTGGTCCGGCACCGCGGACAGCGGGTCGAAGCCACCGCCGGGAGGCCTGCTGCCGACCACCTGCTGGCGCTGCCCACCGCAGAGATCGTGCGCCTTGGCCTGGTCTCCAATCGCGGAATGATCGTCATGGCCGCCGCCTTCGGTGCGGCTTGGCAGGTGTTCCCGGACCGGGTGGTGGCCAACTTCTTCGAACGCTTCGGCCGCGAGCTGTTCGGCTACGCCAGCGACCTGCATCTGGGCTGGATAAGCACCGCCACGGCGGGCGTGGCGCTGGTGGTGCTGGCGATGCTGCTGCTACGCTTGCTGTCTGTGGTGCTGGCGCTGGTGCAGTACCACGGCTTCCGGCTCAGCGAAGAGCAGCGGCGCCTCACCGTCGAGCGCGGACTGCTGTCCCGCCTTCGAACCAGCGTTGGGCGGCGCCGCATCCAGGCGTGGACGCTGCAAGAAACCCTGCTGCACCGGCTGCTGAAGCGTCGCAGCCTTCGAATCGATACCGCAGTGGCCGAGCAGCAGGGCCAGGAAGGCCAGCGCGCGCTCAAGGAGCTGGCCCCCATTGCCACGGTCGAAGCCTGCGACGCGCTGGTGCAGCGGCTGCTGCCGCAGGCGCAGTGGCCGCGCAGCGACTGGGTGGCGCTGCCGATGGCGGCATGGTGGCGCATGTTCGTGCCCTCGGCGCTGCTGATCCCGGCCGGCAGCGCGGCACTTTATTTCCAGCTGGGTTCGGGGTGGGGGCTGCTGCCGCTGCTGTGGCTGCCGTGGTCGGCCTACGGCGCGCGCCAGCGGGCCCGCCGCGCCGCCTATCTGGTGGACGAGCATATGGTCGCCGTGCGTGGCGGCTGGTGGTCGCGCCATTGGCGCTTCGCCGAAATCGACAAGCTGCAGGCGCTGCGACTGGTGCGCTCCCCGATCGATCGGCGCCTGGGAACGGCCACCCTTTGGCTGGATACCGCGGGCGCATCAGGGCTGTCGCCACCGCTGCAGATACGGTTCCTGCCGCACGAGGCGGCCGCGACGTTGTACGCGCAGCTTGGCCGCGCGCTGGCCAGGCGCCGCCTGCGATGGTGATGCCTTGCGCGCCTGTCGCCAGATCGATGCCATGACCGCTGCCACACCGCTGCCCATTTCCGGCGTCGTGATTTCGAAGAACGAAGGCGATCGCATCGGCCGCTGCCTGCAGTCGATGCGCAACGTGTGCAGTGACATGCTGGTACTCGATTGCGGCTCCGAAGACGACACGGTTGCCGTTGCACGGGCCGCAGGCGCGCGCGTGGAGCACCAGGACTGGCTCGGATTCGCTGCGCAGAAGAACCAGGCCATCTCGCGTGCGACCCAGCCGTGGCTGCTGTTGCTGGACGCGGACGAATGGCTGGCCGAGGGGTCCGAGGACGCCATCCGTGCGCTGTTCGCCAGCGGCCGCCACGACCAGGCCGATGCCTGGGTGCTGACCCGGCGCAACTGGTTTCTTGGCCGCCGTCTCCGCGGCGGCGAGGCTTCCGAACGACTGGTGCGTCCGGACTGGCGCTACCTGCAGGCGCTGGTGCACGAGAGCCCCGACTTGCGCGGCAAACGGCTGCGGCCGCTGGATGCGTACATCGAGCACGACACCGCGCGCAGCTACGACGAACACGTGCGCAAGCTGTCGCGCTACGCCACGCTGTGGGCCGAGCAGCGGCACCGGGCCGGCAAACGGTGCTCGGCACTCACCGGCTGGATCCATGCCGCCGCTGCGCTGTTCAAGGCCTACGTGCTGCGCGGCGCCTTCCTCGATGGCCGTGAAGGCTGGCTGTTCCACAAGGCGCACTCGCGTTATGTGCTGGAGAAATACCGGCGGCTGCATGCGCTCGTGAACGGCGGCGGTTAGTACCCACGATTAGTACCCACGATGCAGGAACGCCATACGCATGCCTCTGGTGGAAGCAGCCATGGCGGCGACAAGGCGCTGATCCTCCATCACGGGCATGGCCGCTGCCACAACGAATTTTTACACCATCGGCTCGACGTGATCACGGATCGCGGGATCCGTATCTCGCAAACTCCTGCCGGCGCCGGCCCATGCACCAGTCCATGCTCGGTCCAGCGGCGGCGTTCGGCTCGCACCGCGTCGCGGATGCGCTGGTTGGCCGCGCGCATCCCCGGGTCGACATAGCTGCGGGCGTGGTCGAGGTGGACGCAAACTGCGGAGAAGCGGACCTGTTTTCCACTCACCCCGGCATGGGTCAGCCGTTCGCCGAGCTCCAGGTCCTCGCCGCCGTAGCTCATGCGCTCGTCAAAACCATTCACCCGCACCAGGTCGGCCTTCCAGCCCGAGGCGTTGTTGCCGGCCCAGCTCGGCGGCGTCGGGGTCAGCGCATTGAGCAGGCGCTCGCGCCAGCCCGGCCGAGCCCACAGCTTCAGCGAGCGCTTGCCGCGCGGCAGGCCGTTGGCCTTGAGCCAGGCATAGTCGGTGTGCAGGCCGCGTTCGATGATGTCGCGGTCGATGCGCTCGCTCAGCGCCATCGGCAGCTTGCAGTAGCCGCCGCCGAGATAGCGTCCGGACTCGCGCAGGCGCAGGTGCTGCGAAACGAAATCCGCGCGCGGCACGCAGTCTCCGTCGGAGAAGATCAGGTAATCGGTCTGCGCTGCCTCGATGCCACGATTGAGGATGACGCATTTGCGGAACCCGTCGTCGGCATGCCAGACGTGGCGCAGCGGAAACGGCAGTTGCGGCCGCATCGTTTCGATCAGTTCCCGCGTCTGGCTACTGGAACCGTCGTCGGCAACGATCAGTTCGAAATCCAGGCGATCCTGGCAGGCATAGCCCCAAAGGCAGCGCTGCAGCCAGACCGGATGGTTGTAGGTGCTGATGATGACGCTGGCCAACGTAGCTGGCATGTCGGGATTCTTTTTGGCGTGAATCGGCATCAACGCGCCTCGCGGATGCCGCACGGCGTGACCGTGCGATTCAACGCCTGGGTTTCGTCGCGGATCTCGCGGTTGGTGCGCAACGCCTCTGCGGTCCGGTATCCGCGCGGGTGGTCCAGATGCAGCACCACCGCGCGGTGGCGGATGCGCTTGCCGCCGATGCCGGCGTTCTCCAGCCGCTCGCCCAGCTCGCGGTCTTCGCCGCCGTATCCCATCCGCTCGTCGAAGCCGTTCGCAGCCACTACATCGTGTTTCCAGCCGGAGGCGTTATGTCCATTCCAGCTGGCGCGCGCCGTGACCAGGCGGTCGAGGAGGGCAGCACCCGCACCATGTGCTGCCAGCTTTACGTTGCGTGCTGAGAATGGCAGTCCTTGCCGACGCAACCAGGCCAGATCGAAGCAGCGACCAGTGGAGATGTCGGCTTCGTCGATCTGCTCGCTGATCGACATTGGCAGCTTGAAGTATCCGCCCGACAGGAAACGTCGCGGGGCGCGATACCGTAGATGGGCAGACACGAAATCGGCGCGAGGAATGCAATCGCCGTCCGTGAATATCAGGTAGTCGGTCTCGCTGGCGGTGATGGCCTGGTTGAGAATCTTGCACTTCTGAAAGCCGTCGTCTGGCTGCCACACATGCTTGAGCGCATACGGTAACCGCCGACGCAAAAGATCAATCAGATTCAGGGTCGCGTCATTGGAACCATCGTCGGCGACAATTACTTCAAAGTCCCTTCGATCCTGAGCGGCAAACCCTTGCAGGGTTTTCTCAAGCCAGGCGGTCTGGTTGTAGGTACTGAAGATCACCGAAGCTTTCATTGTGGAGATCCAATCATCGGGTTGACCGCGTGACGTAGTTGCTGAAGAGGACGGAAATTTTCATGTGTCGGCCGGGAGCGGGCGGAAAGGACCCCGCGAGAATATCGCGTCGGTGGTTGACAACGGCACCCACAACTCATGCCGGGAGTGCGTAACCGGAGTCACCGGCGGCGGCCTTCGCCAGCCGCGCGTAGAAGAAGCCGTCCATACCCGACTCGCCCGGCAGTCGCTGGCGTCCTGGGCCGGCGTCGTGGCCATGGGGCGCTGGAAGATTTTCAGCGCGCGCGTCGGGCGTGCGGGCCAGGAACGACGCGACCTGCTGCTCGTTCTCTTCTCCCAGGATCGAGCATGTCGCGTAAAGCAGCGTGCCCCCGGGCCTGAGCGTGGTCCACGTGGCGTCAAGGAGTCGCGCTTGCAACTTCACCAGCGCAGCCAGGTCCTCGGGGCGCCGATGCAGCAGCACGTCCGGCTGGCGCCGCACTACGCCGGTAGCCGAGCACGGTGCGTCCAGCAGCACGGCATCGAACGCTTCGCCATTCCACCAGCCCGCCGGCACGGTCGCATCGGCGGCCAGGTATTCGGCTTCCACTCCCACGCGGGCCAGTGTCTCGCGCACGCGCCGCAGACGGCGCGGATCGATGTCCATTGCCAGCAGTTTCAGTGATGGATCGCGCTCCAGCAGGTGCGCGGCCTTGCCGCCGGGTGCAGCACAGGCATCGAGCACGCGCGCCCCGGGTGCGGGCGACAGCGCATCGGCCACGGCCTGTGCCGAGCCGTCCTGGACCGACACATCACCCTCGGCGAAGCCGGGCAGCAGGGCCACGGCGACCGGGGCATCCACGCGCAGGCCATCGGCCAGGTGTTGATCGAACGTGCACTCGATGCCGACGGCGGTCAGCTGCGCGGCGTATTCGTCGCGCGAGACTCGGCCACGGTTCACCCGCAGCCACAGCGGCGCGGCGATGGCGCTTGCGGCGAAGATCGCGGACGCCTGCTCGCCCCATTCCAGGTTGATCTTCTTGCGCAGCCACGCCGGCCAGGTCGCCGACGCATCGGCTTCGGGCAGGCCTTCGCGCTGCGCGCGTCTCAGCACCGCATTGACCATGCCCGCCTGGTGCGGCCGCCCCAGTGCGCGCGTCGCCTCGACCGTGGCCGACAGCGCGGCATGCGGCGGCAGCCCCATCGCATGGACCTGTGCAAACCCCGCCAGCAGCAGCGCCCGCAGCTCGGCGTCCTTGTCGCCCAGCGGCTTCTGCAGCCACAGCTGCAGCGCGGCGTCATAGCGGGCGCGCTGGCGCAGCGCCGAGAAGCAGATCGCTTCGAGCAGCGCCCGGTCGCGCACGTCCTCCAGTTGCGGCAGGGCCTTGGCCAGCTCGCCCTTGAGCGAGCGGCCGCGATGCAGCACCGAATCTAGCACCTGCGCGGCCAGCACGCGGGTGGCGACGCCCGGCGACGCCGTCATGGCGTGGCCAGGTCGCGCCGGGCGTTGAGGTAGTCGGCCGCGGTGATGGACTTGCCACCTTCGCGCTGGAACACACGCAGACGCAGTGCGCCTTCGCCGCAGGCGATGTCCAGCCCTTGCCGCGTCGCCGCCAGCAGCGTCCCGGGAGCCGCGTGGTGGGCGAGGTCCAGCGCAACCGCCCCGCGGATGCGCAATCGCTCGCCGGCCACCACGCCCTCGGCGACCGGCCACGGCTCATAGGCGCGCACCTTGCGCGCCAGTAGTGCCGCCGGCTGCGACCAGTCCAGGCGCGCTTCCTGTTTCTCCAGCTTGTGGGCGTAGGTCACGCCCTCTTCCGGCTGCGGCTGCGGCGCCGGGCGCATGCCCGCGCGCAGTAGCGCAAGACCATCGGTGAGGACGCTCGCACCCAGGACGGCCAGGCGCTCGTGCAGTTGGCCGCCGGTTTCTTCGGGCCCAATCGGTAGCGCCTGCTTCAGCAGCACCGGCCCGGTATCCAGGCCGGCTTCCATCTGCATTAGGCACACGCCGGTCTGCTCGTCACCGGCCTCGATGGCGCGCTGAATGGGCGCAGCGCCGCGCCAGCGCGGCAGCACCGAAGCATGTACGTTCCAGCAGCCGTAGCGGGGGATCGCCAGCACTGCGCGCGGCAGGATCAGACCGTAGGCGACCACGACCAGTAGATCGGGTTCGAGTTCCCGCAGCGCTTGCTGGGCCTCCCTGGACTTCAGCGACTCTGGCTGCCGCACCGGGATGCTCCAGGCCTGCGCCTGCATCTTGACCGGCGAGGGGGTCAGCCCGCGACCGCGGCCGGCAGCGCGGTCGGGCTGGGTGTACGCGGCCACGACCTCGGCCTTCGAATGGGCTGCACGCAGGCTGGGCACCGCGAACTCCGGGGTGCCGGCGAAGACGATTCTCATGCTGGTCCGCCGGTGGCATGCGTCAGCCGGGGCGTCGGGCTTGGGAGGATGTCGAATCTGGAAGGCCGGCATGCCCCGGTATCGGAACGGAGCTTCAAGCCGCTTCGCCCGCCTGCTTGCGCTGCTTGGCCAGCTTCTTGCGCACCATCTCGCGCTTCAGCGGCGACAGGTAGTCCACGAACAGCTTGCCGTCCAGGTGGTCCATCTCGTGCTGGACGCAGACCGCAAGAAGGCCGTCCGCCTGCAACTGCCGGGCCTGGCCATCGCGCCCGACGAAGCGTACCTCGATGCTGTCGGCCCGCATCACGTCGGCAAAAATACCCGGGACCGACAGGCAGCCCTCCTGGTACACCTGCTCACCTTCGCGGGTCAGGATCTCCGGGTTGATGAAGACCTGCGGCTCGTCCTTGCCCTCGCTGATGTCGATGACCATGAAACGCTGGTGCACGTCGACCTGGCTGGCCGCCAGGCCGATGCCGGGCGCCTCGTACATGGTCTCGAACATGTCGTCGAGCAGCTGCTGGAAGGAAGGCTCGGCAACGCGGGCAGGATCGACCGGGACTGCCTTGGTACGCAGCCGGGGATCGGGGAATTCGAGGATGGGAAGGTGGGCCATGGCGCGTAATGAGATGGGGGTGACTGCGGAATTCGGCAAGTCCTCACGGATTCTAACAAGCGCGCTTGCTTAGTGCCCCGTTTTCTGGATGATAGTGGCGACCGCCTGTCGGGGAATCAGGTAGATCACGATCATGTCGAAGAAAATCCATACGGTTCTTGCCGCCGCTGCGCTCGTCATTGCGAGCTATGCCACGGCCGCTGAAATGAACGGCACCCACCCTGACACCTACGTGGTGCAGAAGGGCGACACGCTTTGGGACATCTCGGGGAAATTCCTCGCGAAGCCATGGCTGTGGCCGGAGATCTGGCAGGCCAACCCGCAGATCCAGAATCCGCACCTGATCTACCCGGGCGACGTGCTCAGCCTCGCCTACACCGACCGTGTGGCGTCACCGACCATGGGGCTGCAGCCGGGGGTACGTCAGGAGGCTCCCATCGGAGCGGTACCGCTCAAGGACATCGAGCCGTTCCTCAAGAACCTGCGAGTCACCGATAGTTTCGAAGGCCTGCCCCGAGTGGTGGGTTTGGAAGGCGACCGCATGCGCAGCGCCGGCGGCCAGGCGGTTTACACGCTTGGTCTGGAAGGCGCGCAGGTGGGCCAGCGCTTCGCGATCGTGCGGCCTACGATGCGCTACACCCAGACGCGCTTCGTCTCCGACGGCTCGTATGCCACATACCGCGAAGACCTGGATTACCGCGGCAAGCGCATCGGCTCCCAGACCATCGACTGGGGCCGCAGCTGGAACAGCGCCGCGCTTGACGTGGGCACCCAGCTGGAACTCCTGGGTTACGAGCTTTCCCAGGTCAGCGTGGGCACCCTGACCCAGGGCGTCACCCCCGGCTCCGACACTGCCACGATCACGCTCGAGGGCAACGGTCACGAAGTGCGCATCGGCGACCGGCTGATCCCGGTGCAGGCGCAGCCGTACGACCTGCAGTTCGTGCCGCATGTGCCCGCAGTGACTCAGCCGGAAGGACGCCTGCAGATCGCAGCCGTGGCCAATGCAATGACATCGGGTGGCCCGCGTGACGTGGTGGCCATCTCCGGCGGCAGCCGCGAAGGCATCGACAACGGCACCGTCTTCTCGATCTGGCGCAAGGGCAGCCACATCATCGACCGCATGCACGACCCGGAAAACTCGCGCCCCACCGAGACGACGCCCGGCAGCGGCGACATCGAGCTGCCGGACGAGTATGCCGGCCACGTCATGGTGTTCCGTACCTTCGACAAGGTCAGCTACGGTCTGATCATGGAAGGCACCAAGCCCACGCGCGTGGGTTACGCGCTCAAGCATCCGGACGCCACGTACTGAGCGGACTTACCTGATTCGCATAGGGCTTTCCCTATGCAGCAACGCGACGGCGCCCGACGGCGCCGTCGTCGTTTCCGCGGCACGATCCTGCGATGCCCGAGCCACTCCATGCACTGCTGCAGCTGATCCTTGCCGGGGGTGCCACGGCGCCGCGCCGCGCGCTCGTCGAAACACATGGTTGTCCGGCGCGTGCGCTGGCGGCAGGCGCCTCGGCATGGCGCGGCGCCGGCCTGTCAGCGGCCCAGGTGCAGGGGCTGCAACAGCCGGATGCGGACCAGTTGCAAGGCGCGCTGCAGTGGCTGCAGGACCCGCGGCACCATCTTGTCGGCTGGCAGGACGCTGACTACCCGGCGCTGTTGAGGCAGACAGGCAGTCCGCCGCTGGGCCTGTTCGTGGATGGGGACCCCTCGCTGCTCTGGCACCCGGGGGTCGCCATCGTGGGAAGCCGGGCGCCCACGGCCGGTGGACGGGACCATGCGGCCCGTTTCGCGCGTGCCTTCGTCCAGTCGGGTCTCTCGATCATCAGCGGACTTGCCGCCGGGATCGACGGTGCCGCCCATCGCTCGACCCTGGCCGCAGGCGGCCTGACCATTGCCGTGCTGGGCACCGGACCCGACCTGTCCTACCCGCGCAGCCATGCCGAGCTGCGCCACCAGATCGCCGAGACCGGCGCCATCGTCAGCGAACACCCGCCCGGGACCCCGGCACGACCCGGCCACTTCCCGGGTCGCAACCGGATCATCGCGGGCCTCGCGCTGGGCACCCTGGTGGTCGAGGCAGCCGAACGCTCCGGCGCCCTGATCACCGCACGCCTCGCAGGCGAGGCCGGTCGGGAAGTCTTCGCCCTGCCCGGCTCGATTCACAATCCCATGGCCCGCGGGTGCCACCGCCTGATCCGCGAAGGCGTCGGCCTGGTGGAAACCCCCGAGGAGGTGATTGCCGCCCTGGTGCCGGTCGCCTTGGAGCTCGCCGCGGCACTGCGTGGTCGACTTGAGGAGGCACCACCAAGGCCTCACATAGGAAACGGCCCAGCGATTCCGCCGCTGGCCTCCGCTCACAAGCAGTTGTGGCTGGCACTGGCACACGACCCCACCAGTATGGATTCGCTGGCTGAGCGCACTGGATTGACGACCGCTGAACTGTCCTCCATGCTGCTGGCCATGGAACTGGATGGTCGGGTCGCGGTCGAACACGGTCGGTACTCGCGCAAGTCCTGACTCGGGCCTCCTGGCTCCAGGCAGGGCAACCGCTTCCTCCACCTCACAGCGTCGTTGACGCAGGCCGAGGGCAATGAAAGAAAGCATTCTGGATGTACTGCTCTACCTGTTCGAACACTACTTCACCGAGGATGCCGATCCGGTCCGCGACCGGGACTCGATCCAGGCGGGCCTGATCCAGGCCGGGTTCAGCCCGGCGGAAATCAGCAAGGCCTTCGACTGGCTCGATGCGCTGGCCGATCAGCGGCCCGTGGCCAGCACTCCGCGCGTCAGTGGTTCCATCCGCGTCTACCACGGGCCGGAGCTGGCCAAGCTGGACGTCGAGGGGCGCGGGTTCCTGATGTTCCTCGAACAGCACGGCATCCTCGATGCCGACCAGCGCGAGCTGGTCCTGGACCGGGCGATGGCCCTGGACCAGGATGATCTGGACCTGGACGACCTGAAGTGGGTGGTGCTGATGGTGCTGTTCAACCAGCCCGGCTCCGAAGCGGCCTATGCGTGGATGGAAACGCAGATGTTCGAGGACGAACCGGAGCCCATTCACTAGCATCCCACCCGCAATCGAAGCAGGTGCCCCTCCAGCGGCGGCATGGCCTGTCAACCACCGGCGGCTTTTGCCGCCGGACGCGTTTTGGGGAGAACGGAAGGTGTCGCAGTGGCATTACTTGGACGGCAACAGGCAGCGCCAAGGCCCGGTCGAGGACGAGGCGCTGCTTGAGCTGTGGCGTTCGGGGCGAGTCGGGATCGATACGCTGGTGTGGCGCGAGGGGGAAAACGAGTGGCACCCGCTCGAGCGTTATCGCGGCGAGTTCGGCGGCGGCCCTGCAGGCAGTTCCGTGCCACCCCCCTCGCCGCCCATGGCGCCCTTCGCGCGCCCCACACAGAGCCAGGGCGGCTCTCCGCCGCGCTCGGGTCTGTCGGTCTGCATGATCATGTTGATCGTCGCCGCGGTGCTGCTGGTGCCGGGCACCGCCATCCTGGCGGCCATCGCGCTGCCTGCCTACCAGGACTACACGCTGCGCGCCAGGATTGCGTCGGTGGTGTTGGCGTCGGCGCCGCTCAAGGCGCGCGTGGCGTCGCACCTCGCGCAGCACGGCCGCTGCCCGAGCAACGAGGATCCGGGCTTCGGCAGTCCCGAGAGCCTCGCCCTGGGCAACATCACCAGCGCCAGCGTGGGCGAGTTCGAAAGCAACCTCTGCGGCATGGAACTGATGGTCGGCGGCACCGGCAACGACCGTGTCGACGACAAGGCGCTGTGGCTCGAGTACCAGCCAGTCGACGGCCGCTGGCAGTGCAGTTCGGAGATCGACGACCGCTACCTGCCGCAGGATTGCCGCGGCTGATCCGCCGGCCTTTACCGGCCATGGGCGGCATGCGCTAACGTCTCGCACTGCTTCAATGGGGACAACCGATGACAGATTGGTATTACGCCGACGCCGAACGGCAGCGACAGGGGCCGCTTGCGCCTGCTGAACTGACCGAGCGCTTCCACCAGGGACGCCTGCGCCTTGACAGCCTGGTGTGGCGCGAGGGCCTCAGCGAGTGGCGGGCCCTGCGCGAGTTCGCCCAGGAGTTGGCCCTGCACGAGGCGCCCGCAGAGACTTTCTACAGGCCCGTCGACGCCGCGCCGCTGGAGGCGTCCATCGGCGGCGCGCCTGCTGGCGACGGAGGCGCCAGCCCGCCGCTCTCGCCCTATGCGGCGCCCGCGGCCCGTGCTCCATGCCGACGAGGCGTACGCCTGCGGTGGCGACGTGGTCCAGGCCAGCTTCTGGAAGCGGGTTGCCGCCTACATTCTCGATGCCATCGTGGTGACGACCGCGGCCCAGATCGTCCAGATGATCCTCATGGTCGGATTCCTGGGCATGAACATGGGCAACTTCACCGCCAACCCGGAGAGGATGTTCACCAGCGCCAGCGGCATACTTTTCCTGCTGTCGATCTATCTGTTCCCGCTGGTCCTGTTCGGAATCTACTACGCCGCTTTCCACGCCTCGGCCAGGCAGGCCACGCTGGGCAAGATGGCGGTGGGGATCAAGGTGGTGCGCAGCGACGGGCGCCGGATCAGCATGGCGCGGGCGGTGGCGCGCTTCTTCGCGTTCATCCTGAGCGGCCTGATCCTGTACATCGGCTACCTGATGGCCGCCTTCACCGAGCGCAAGCAGGCGCGGCGCGAACTGGGCACGGTGACCGTGGTGATATTGTGCGTTGGCGCGGTCATGCTGCTGGGCTTCCTGGCACTCATGGCAACGGTGATCGGGCTCGCGGTTTCCGCTGCAGGCTGACACCCGATTGGTGGCCTGCTGCTTGACAGCGCGGGGTCCGACGTGATTCCACTATAAATAGGAAACACCTGAACGCCCGGGGCCACCAGCCCCGGGCGTTGGCTTCTACGACTCCCCTCGCCGGCCCGCCCGGCGCTCGAATCCCCCGCACATGCCCAAGCACCTGCTCATCGTCGAATCGCCGGCCAAGGCCAAGACGATCAACAAATACCTCGGCAAGGACTTCACCGTCCTGGCCTCCTATGGCCACGTCCGCGACCTGGTCCCCAAGGAAGGCGCGGTCGATCCGACCCGCGGCTTCGCGATGAGCTACGCGCTGATCGAGAAGAACGAGAAGCATGTCGAGGCCATCGCCAAGGCCGCCAAAGGCGCCGACGACATCTTCCTGGCCACCGACCCGGATCGCGAGGGCGAGGCGATCAGCTGGCACATCGCCGAGATCCTGAAGGAGCGCGGCCTGCTCAAGGACAAGCCGATGCACCGCGTGGTGTTCACCGAGATCACCCCCAAGGCGATCAAGGAAGCCATGGCCAAGCCGCGCCAGATCGCCGGCAACCTGGTCGATGCACAGCAGGCACGACGCGCGCTGGACTACCTGGTCGGCTTCAACCTGTCGCCGGTGCTGTGGCGCAAGGTGCAGCGCGGGCTGTCCGCAGGCCGGGTGCAGTCGCCGGCGCTGCGCATGATCGTCGACCGCGAAGCAGAGATCGAAGCCTTCATCGCGCGCGAGTACTGGTCCATCAAGGCCGAGTGCGCGCACCCCTCGCAGGCGTTCACCGCGAAGCTCAACAAGCTCGACGGCAAGAAGTTCGAGCAGTTCACCATCACCGAAGGCAACAGCGCCGAAGCGGCGCGCCTGCGCATCCAGCAGGCTGCACAGGGCGCGCTGCACGTCACCGACGTCACCAGCAAGGAGCGCAAGCGCCGGCCGGCCCCGCCGTTCACCACCTCGACGCTGCAGCAGGAGGCTTCGCGCAAGCTCGGCTTCACCACCAGCCGCACCATGCGCGTGGCGCAGAAACTTTACGAAGGCATGGCGATCGGCGACGAGGGCACGGTCGGCCTGATCAGCTACATGCGTACCGACTCGGTCAACCTGGGCGTCGATGCGGTCAGCGAGATCCGCGACGTCATCGCCCGCGACTTCGGCACCCAGGCGGTGCCGGACAAGCCCAACGTCTACGTGACCAAGTCCAAGAACGCGCAGGAAGCGCACGAGGCCATCCGCCCGACCTCCGCCCTGCGCACCCCGGCGCAGGTCGCGCAGTACCTCGACGATGACAACCGCCGCCTGTACGAACTGATCTGGAAGCGCGCCGTCGCCTCTCAGATGGTGCCGGCGGTCATGAACACCGTCAGCGTCGACCTGGCCGCGGGCAGCGATCACGTGTTCCGCGCCAGCGGTACCACCGTCATCGATCCCGGCTTCCTGGCCGTGTACGAGGAAGGCAAGGATGCCAGGACCTCCGAGGACGAGGACGAGGGCCGCAAGCTGCCGGCGATGAAGCCGGGCGACCGCATTCCGCTGGACCGCATCCACGCCGACCAGCACTTCACCGAGCCGCCGCCGCGCTTTTCCGAAGCCTCGCTGGTCAAGACGCTGGAGGAATACGGCATCGGTCGCCCGTCGACCTATTCGTCGATCATCCAGACCCTGCTGTTCCGCAAGTACGTGGAGCTCGACAGCCGCCGCTTCCGTCCCAGCGACGTGGGCCGCGCGGTCAGCAATTTCCTCAGCGGGCACTTCACCCAGTACGTCGACTACGACTTCACCGCCAAGCTCGAGGACGAACTGGACGCGGTGTCGCGCGGCGAGAAGGAGTGGGTGCCGCTGATGGAGCGGTTCTGGACGCCATTCAAGCTGATGGTCGACGACAAGATGGAGTCGGTGGACCGCAGCCAGGCCACCGGCGCGCGCGAGCTCGGCAGCGATCCCAAGACCGGCAAGCCGGTGAGCGTGCGCCTGGGTCGCTACGGGCCGTATGCGGCGATCGGCAGCACCGCCGAGGACGCCGAGGACAAGCCCACCTTCGCCTCGCTGCGTCCGGGGCAGAGCATGCACACGATATCGCTGGAGGATGCGCTGGAGCTGTTCAAGCTGCCGCGCCAGCTGGGCCAGGACAAGGACGAGGATGTCAGCGTCGGCGTCGGCCGCTTCGGACCGTTCGCCAAGCGCGGCAGCGTCTATGCCTCGCTGAAGAAGGAAGACGACCCGTACACGATCGAGCTGGCGCGGGCAGTGTTCCTGATCGAGGAAAAGGAAGAGATCGCGCGCAACCGGATCATCAAGGAGTTCGAGGGCAGCGACATCCAGGTGCTCAACGGGCGCTACGGTCCCTACATCAGCGACGGCAAGCTCAACGGCCGCATTCCCAAGGATCGCGAGCCGGCGTCGCTGACCCTGGAAGAAGTGGTCAAGCTGATGGAGGAAACCGGCAAGCCGATGCGCAAGGGCTTCGGCAAGAAGGCGCCTGCAAAGAAGGCGGCCGGGCCGAAAAAGTCCGTTGCCAAGACAGCGGCGAAGAAGGCACCCGCGAAGAAGACGGCCAGGAAGAAAACTGCCAAGAAGGCGGCCAAAAAGACAGCCGGCAAGGCGGTCAAGAAGGCCGCTTCCAAGACCACGTCCAAGTCCGCGGCCAGTGCTTCGGATCAGGACGATGCTCCTTTCTGATCGCTGTGCCCGTGTGTCCACGGGCGGCGTGCGCTGAACCGAGGCCAGGATCATGGTGCCGGGAACCCTGACGGCGATCGAGGCCGCCGCGGTAATCCGCCGCGGTGGGGTGATCGCCTATCCCACCGAAGCGGTATGGGGTCTGGGCTGCGACCCGCTCAACGCAACCGCCACGCGGCGGCTGCTTTCGATCAAGCGGCGTTCCGTTGACAAGGGCCTGATCCTGGTGGCCTCGCACCTGGATCAGTTGCACGGCTTCATGGACCTCGGCTCCCTGGCCCGCGAGCGCCTTGAGAAAGTGCTTTCCACCTGGCCCGGGCCTCATACCTGGGCTCTTCCCGCGGGCTCCGCCGCACCCGCGTGGATCACCGGCGCCCGTTTCAGTATTGCGGTACGGGTAAGCGCACACCCCGCGGTGGTGGCACTGTGCGATGCATGCGGCCATGCCCTGGTCTCGACCAGCACCAATCGTGCCGGTGAGCCTCCTGCCCATCGGCAGGAGGCCCTCGATCCGGCGCTGCTGCAGAAGGTGGACGGCGTGCTCCAGGGCGAAACCGGCGGAATGGAGCGACCGACCCTGATCCGCGATGCGGCAAGCGGCGCCGTCCTGCGCGAGTGAATGCGCGCGGCTCCTTGCCTTCGACATTGATGAACAAAGCGGCACCCCGTGACTTTGCCGGTTGCCGCTTTGCGCGCAAGATGCGGGCATGCTCCGAGGCTCCCTCATTGCCGCAATGTTGACTGCGGGGCTGCTCAACCCGCCCACGCCTGCCATTGCCCAGGAAGTCACCATCTACCGATGCACCGGCAAGGGCGGCGCACTGACGCTGCGCGACTCGCCCTGCGCGGCGGGACAAGTACAGGACGTGCTCAACATGCAGCGCCCAAAGGACCCGCCGCCAGGGCGCGACGCGGGCAAGCCTGCGACCGGCAAACCGTCGGCTCCGCCGGTGCGCGAGGTCCACGTGATCTACCGGACCGAGCCACGGACGATGTACGAGTGCGTGGACCCAGGCGGCCGCCGCTACACCAGCGATGATGCTTTCGGTAATCGTCGCTGGGTGCCGCTGTGGACTCTGGGCTACCCGGTCTGGCAGCACCGCAATCGAAGTGCAATCCAGTACCCCGGTTCGTCCGGCCGATCGCCTTCGAGCGGCGTCGTCCCGACACGACCTCCCGCCGGCTACGCCGGTGTCGTTGCCGGTGGCGGCACCTGGGTCAGCGACGAGTGCTACCCCCTGCCTCGGGAGGCGGTTTGCGAACGACTCTCCGACCGCCACTACGAGCTCATCCGCCGCTACAACACCGCCGGACCCAATGATCGACGCCAGCTCGACCTTGAGCAGCGCAGCGTCGATGAGCGGTTGGCCAACGAATGTGGAATCAACTGATGCGACTGCGTTACCTGGTGCTCTGCCTGCTGCTGTCCTCCGCCACGTTGTCAGCCGAGGAAGTCGTTTTCTACCGCTGCACCGATGCAGCCGGGGCCTTGACCCTGCAGAACATGCCATGCCCGAAGGGAAGCAGGCAGGAGAAGAAGGTCATGCAGTCGGTGAGCACGGTGCCCATGGGCGTGGGGAGTACGGCGACGGCCGCGCCCGCTGCAGTGCCGGCGCCGGCTACCCCGGACCCGACGCTATCGGCAGCTCCAGCTCCCGACCCTGCAGCCCTCGCCACTCCGCAGGCACCCCGCGGCGACACGCCGCTGTTGCCGCCACCCCATCTGTTCCAGTGCACCACCCACGACAGGGACACCTACATCACCGAAAGCAGCGAGCCGCAGTCGCGATGCGTGGCACTGCGCACGGTGGGCCTGGACGGCAACCCGAATACCGGCGCCGGACAGGCTTGCGAGGTGATGCGCGACACCTGCGCGCGAGTAGCGGACGCAGACCTGTGCGCTGCGTGGAAGAAGCGACTGGGCGAAACCGAAGTGGCGTGGCGCTTCGCGCGTCCGGGCAATGCCGCTGCGAACGAGGCTGACCACCTTCGCGTGCAGCGGATCCTGGAGGAAACGTCCTGTGCCGAAGAGCGCGGCAGCTAGAACCCGTAGCGCAGGAATCCACCGTCCACGGCCACGCATTGACCGGTGATGTAGCTGGCGGCGGGCAGGCACAGGAAGGCCACGGCCGCGGCCACTTCCTCAGGTTCGCCGATACGCCCCATCGGCGTGCGCAGCAGCACTTCGTCCAGGTAGTCCGGATCGGCCAGTTTGGTCGACGTGCGCCGGGTGCGGATGTACCAGGGCGCGACCGAGTTCACCCGCACGCCGTCTTCGGCCCACTCCACCGCAAGGTTTCGCGTGAGCTGCTGCAGCGCGGCCTTGGCCATGCCGTAGGGCGCGCCGCTGCGCACCGCAGTGATACCGGAAACGCTGCCCACGTTGACGATGCTCGACACGGCGTGCCGGGTCAGCAGCGGGTGGGCATAGCGCGAGAGTTCGAACGCCGAGAACAGGTTGACCTCGAAGATTCCGCGCCACTCGTCTTCGGTGTAGTCGACCGTAGCCCTGGTCAGGTTGCCGCCGGCGTTGTTGACCAGGATGTTGAGGCCCTCGCCGTGGTCTTCGACCCAGTCCAGGATATCGCGGCGGTCGTCCTCGTCGGCAACGTCCGCGGCAAGCCCGTGCACGTTGCGATCGGGGAACTCATCCAGCAGTTCGTCGCGCACAATTTCAAGCGTGTCGGCGTCGCGTGCCACCAGCAGCAGGTCGGCGCCGAAACCCAGCAGTTCGCGGCTGATCGCCAATCCGATGCCGGCACTGGCCCCGGTCACCAGTGCCTGTTGTCCGTCGAGTCGCCAGCGGTTCTCGGTCATCGCATCGCCCTACCGTTCGGGCAGGTAGCATAACGTCACGTTACTTGCGGAGGTCGCCAGATGAAGCTGCTCATGCCACGTACGGTTTGTGCGCTTGCCATGGCCCTGGGCCTGTCCGCGTGCCAACCCGACGCACCCCCCGTCGACAAGCCTGTCGAGCCACAGGTGTCTACCCTGAGCACCGCGATGCAGGAACCGCTGGCACGGGCTACAGCGGTGGAAGGCGCGTTGGCGCAGGCCGCTGAACGGCAGAAGGCCGCGGTCGAAGCCGCGGCCCACTGACTGCCGGGGCCCGCCCGCGCCGCCGCGGCGCGAGTGGCCTCTAAATGCCGCAAAAGCAGTAGATCAGGCCCTTGACCGGTGCACCGCCCGACGGCTTGGCTGCCTGCTCCACGAAACGCAGCTGCGCTTCGGCTTCCGGCATGGCCTTCAACAGCAGCGCCTGCGCCAGGCCCGAATCGCGCAGCCAGACCGATCCCATCCGGCTGCCCGCGAAGCCGCTCATGAACTTCTCGAATGGCGAAGCCGGCTTTTCGAGGTAGCGAACGCGGTACTTGTCTTCGGCGCCGAGCTCTGCACGGGCGGCGGCGTCGGCCAGCGCCTCCTTCAGGCCGCCCAGCTCGTCGACCAGGCCCCGCTCCTTGGCCTGTGCACCGCTCCACACCCGACCGCGCGCCACTTCGTCGATCTCCTCCACCGACTGGTCGCGCGCCGCGGCGACCTTGCCAATGAAGTCCGCATAGCCCTTGTTGATCACCGACTGAATGATGCTGCCCACCGCAGGATCGAGCGGCCGCGAGATATCGAAGGCGCCCGCGAAGCGGGTGGTGCCGACACCATCGGTGTGCACGCCGATCTTGTCCAGCGAGCGGGTGACGTTGGGGATCAGGCCGAAGATGCCGATCGAGCCGGTGATGGTCGATGGATCGGCATAGATGCGGTCGGCGTTCATGCTGATCCAGTAGCCGCCCGAAGCAGCAAGATCGCCCATGGAGACGACCACTGGCTTGCCGGCCTTCTTCAGCGCGGCCACCTCGCGACGGATCTCCTCCGACGGATACACGCCGCCGCCCGGGGAGTCCACGCGCAGCACCACGGCCTTGACGTCATCGTCCTCACGCGCGCTGCGCAGCAGCTCGGAGGTCGACTTGCCACCGACGGTGCCCTGCGGCTGCTCGCCATCGGTGATCTCGCCTTCGGCCACGACCACGGCGATCTGGGGCTTGATGCCCAGCTTCAGGTGCTTGGCATCGTGCTGTGCCAGGTAGCCGTCCATTCCGATGCTGCGAAAACCGTTGTCCGAATCCTCGTCGGCCATGCCGCGCCCGGCCAGCATGATCTCGATTTCTTCCTCGGTCTTGAGTCCGTCGACCAGCTTCTGCTGCAGCGCGAACCTGGCCAGGTCGCCACCGGCGGCGGCCACGCCTTCGGGCAGGGTGTCGATGCCCGCGGACAGCTGGGCGGGCGTCAATTTCCGTGCCTTGGCGATGTCGGCCAGATAGCGCTGCCAGATATCGTTCATCCAGAACAGGTCGGCCTGCTTCGATTCTTCCGAGGCCGCGTCGAGGATGTACGGCTCGGCCGCGGACTTGAACTCGCCAACGCGGAACAGGTGAACGTCCACGCCGAGTTTTTCCTGCAGGCCTTCGCGGAAGTACTGCCGGTAACGGCCCAGCCCTTCCAGGACCAGGCTGCCCATCGGATCGATGTAGATCTCGTCGGCTTGCGCGGCAAGCAGGTACTGGGCCTGGTCCATGTTTTCGCCGAACGCGACGATCTGCTTGCCCGAGGCGCGCAGCCTGGCCAGCGCCGCCGACACTTCGCGCATCGACGCGTAGCCGCTCGGATACAGTCCGTCCACGCGCAGCAGGACGCGCTCGATGTGCTTGTCCTCGCGCGCCGCCTCGATCGTGCGCAGCAGGTCGCGCAGCTGTACCTCCTCGGCCGAGTCGTCGCCCAACGCCTTGGAGATGGCGCGCATCGCCGGATCGCTGGTGTACTGCTCGACCAGCGTGCCCTGTGGCGCCAGCACCAACGTGGTGCGGTCCATCAGCGGTTGTATGCCGTTGCCGCGGCCAAGGGCCACCAGGACGATGACCATGAGCAGGAACAACAGGCCGAAGAACAGCAGGTTGAAGATCAGCATGCGGGTGAAATTCATCACATTCCACAGGCCAACGAAGAAAGTGCCGACAGGATTGCGACGCACAGGCTGGTTCATGTAGTAGGACTCTGGGAGTAGGCCTCTAGCTTACCGGGATGCGCGCCTTGCCGGCATGCCCCTTAAGTCACGCTCCGGCATAGGCTTCACCCCGCAGCAATCGGCGACTGCTGCTCCAGAAGCGCCAGGCCATCAGCACTGCCGCCGCGCTCAGGCCTGCGATGAGGCCGATCCACATGCCCTGAGGGCCCCACCCCAGGCCGAGCCCGAGGCCCACGCCCAGCGGCAGGCCCAGACCCCAGTAGGAAATGATCGCCAGCCACATCGGAATACGCGTGTCCTTGAGGCCTCGCAGGGCGCCGGCCGAAGCCACCTGGATGCCATCGGGAAACTGGAACGCGGCCGCGTACAGCAGCAGGTTCCCGGCCAGGGCAGCCACCGCCAGGTCCCGCGTGTAAAGCGCCACCCCGGCGTCGTGGCCGATGAGCAACGCGATCGCCGACAGGGTCTGGGTCCCCAGTACGATGACGTAGCCGGCGCTGGCCGCGCGACGCACGCCGGCCGCATCGCCCTGGCCCATGGCATGGCCCACGCGCACCGTGGTGGCCTCCGCCACGCCCATCGGGATCATGAAGCACAGCGCCGCCACGTTGATGGCGATCTGGTGCGCGGCCGCCGGCACCGAACCCAGTCGCGCGATCAGCAGCGCGGTGGCGATGAACAGGCTGCCCTCCATCAATACGGTAACGCCGATCGGCAGCCCGGTCCGCAGCAGCTGCATGATCTGGCCGGCATGCGGGGCGTCGAAGCGTTCGAAAAGACGCAGCGGGGCAAAGCGCCGCGAGTTCCACAGGTAAACGGCGAAGGCCAGCGCCTGCGCCCACATCATCACTGCCGAGGCGATGCCCAGACCGGCCGCACCGAGCTCGGGGAAGCCCCAGCGTCCGAAGCACAGGGCGTAGCCCAGAGGTGCCAGCAGCAGCAACCCGCCGAAGCCCACGACCATGGTGGGCAAAGTCCAGTGCATGCCCTCGCTGAGGTAGCGCATGCAGAAGAACGCGGTGAGCGCCGGCGCGCCCCAGCGCACGCCGTGCAGGAAGCCGGTGGCACCCGGAATGATGTCGGGGGCGATCCCGAAGGGCGCAAGCGCCGCCGGAATCAGGCTCAGGAACGCGAACATCAGCGCGCCCAGTCCCAGCGACAACCACAGCGCCTGGCGAAACAGCGGCCCGATCTGCGCATGCCGTCCACCGCCGCTGAGCTGCGACACCGAAGCGGTCAGCGCGATCAGCGTGCCGATCGGCACCATCATCGGCAGCCACAGCAGCGCGGTGCCGATGGTGACCGCGGCAAGGGTGTCGGTACCGTGGCGGCCGGCGATCACGTTGTCGACGAAACCGATGAGTCCCGTCGACAGGTGCCCGAGCACCAGCGGCAACGCGAGCGTCGCGGTGGCGCGCAGGTCGCCGCGCGTGCGCGGCATGGTCAGGTGGGTCGGCGGCATGGGACTCGATACTCCGACAGCGGCCGCGCGCGCGCAGGCACCGGTTCGGACGGCCGCGTAGTCTAATCGTGCGTGCCGCCATGGAGCACTCGTGGCAGCCGCATTGGGGTCGCGCTTCCGGTGCAGGCCGGCGCTGAAATCCCGCAGCGGCCCGGCGAGCACATCCACCAGATGCTGGTGCTCCTGATTTGGGTTGGCGCTCGATTGGTGGCGGTCGAAGAAGATTCCGATCCAGAGCGCACGGTGTTCTGCACGCACCACGAACGGGTCGACCGGTGCACGCTGGCTCACGACGTGCAAACGCATTCCGGACCCACCGGGCCCGAGGGCATGCGCCGATTCGGTGACCGGCTCCCGGCCACGCGGCGCTTCCTGTCGCTGCCCGGCTACTGCGCCAGGCGCTGCTTCAGCCAAGCCCCACGCTGGTTGGCCGAAAGCGCCAGCAAGTCGTCGCGCAGGGCCTGGCGCTCCTGGGGCGGCGTGCGCTGGATGAGCACGGCCAGATCCGCATGCTGCCCGGCCGGCATCGACCGCAGCATCGCCAGCAGCGCCGGGCGCTGCCCCCGAGGAACATAGGCCAGCAGCGGCTGCAGTGCGTCGTAGTGGGCGCCAAGGTGCGGCCCCAGCCGCCAGGCACGTTGCTCGCTTTGGTCAAGGGTCTCGAACTGCGAACGCAGCGCCTGCTCGCGGACAGGGTCGAAGCCTGCCACCTGCGCCGCCATCGCTCGAAGCTGCGCCCGCTCCGACGCGGTGAGGGCACGCCAGGCGGCGTAGCGCGCCCGGCGCTCGAGTCGCTGCTCCAGTGGAAGGGCATCCCAGGCCTTCACCCGCTGTTGCAGCCGTGCCCGTTGGGCCGGGTCCATCGGACTGGGCAGGGACCCGCGAACCCGTACTGCCTCGGCTGCGGGCGGGGCGGCGGGTGGCGGCGCCGTCGCCGTCGCAGTGAGCACTGCCACGCCGAAGGCGAGCGCCAGGAGGGCACCGGCAAACCCCCGGATGTCGGATTCAAGGCGTCGCACTGGCAAGCTCCTCCGGACCGCTCACGTCCACCGCATTCGACGGTTCGGCTATCGCCTCCGGGCGCACTTCGGCGGCGGCCGAGTACCAGGCGAGGAAGGCCACATCGCGGGCCAGCGCCGGTTCCTCCGGGTCGAGCAGCAGCTCCAGGTCCGGATGCAGGAGCAGCGCCTGCGCTTCGGTCAAGCGCGCGGCCGGCGCGGACTCGGGCAGGGCTTCGACGTCGATCTGCGGATCGGCCCCAGGGCCGGCCGTGTCGTCGCCGCCGCTTCGAGCGGGCCAGTACCAGGTCGCTGCAAGCGCGAGCGCCACGGCCACGGCCGCCGCGGCCATCCCCGCCCGTCGCCAGTGTCGGTGCGGCGTCGAACTCAGCGGACGGACCGCGGGAGCCCGGAGGTCATCTACCGCCTGCGCCTGACGTGTTCCCTCGATCGCCGCCTCCCGCAGGCGGGCCAGCCGCACCAGCCTTTCGGGCGGCAGGTTCCGCAGCTGTTGCTGGACGGCCTCGGCGAGGGCGCGCCAGGCCGCGGCGTCGGGATCGCCTTGCGTGTCCCGTGGACACGCCGCGGCGAGCGCAGCGCGGTAGCCCGCCGCATCCATCCCTGCCGCGACGGCAGCCGGCTCTTCTTCAAGCCCGGCGGCCAGGCGCAGCAGCAGGGCGCGACGATCCGCAGGATCCAGCCCGGCCAGCGACTCCAGACCTGACGGCCAGCCTTTCTCCTGGCCGGTCTGGCGGAGCCCGGGTGTCGCCGTGAGCAGGGTCCAGAAGCGCTGCGGCCACTCGACCATTGGCGCTACCGAGGCGTGGTTGCGGAACGCGCGCATCGCCGCCGCCAGCGCCCTCTCGGCCGTGGCAATGTCGCCGCACTGCAGTTCGGCAAAAACGGCCGCCCGACGTTCCGTGCCCCTCAGGAACGCCGAGAGGGCGGCGGGTGCTGCCGCGGCCGAGTGGAGGGTGCTGGACATCGAAGAACCGGGTTTGGCAGTCTTCATGATAGCGGCCCGAACAGGGTCGCCGAATTGTGAAAATGGACTTGACAAACCAGAACAGCGCTGTTTTCAAGGCACTTGCGGAACGTGTTCCCAAAACACGTTGTGCACAGGGGTCACCAGATCGTCACATCTTGCCCTGCGGGCGACGCGGGACACCTGCCTCTGCACCTGTTTCACGGCCAAGCGACTGATATCGTTGATTTTAATCTGACTGGCGTTTTTTTAGCCAAGTTAGACCCGGTGCTTGCTGCAAGGCAATTCCGGCGTGGAGCAATCACTCCATCCACAGTTTTATCCACAGGCGATGTGGATAAGGCAAAAACTGCATATTCGGCGGTAACTTGCGTGACATATGTCATATTTTTGACAAAAATGAATCGTAAGTGAAAGAAGCGTGAAGGGAAGCTGTCTCGGTAGACTTGTCCGATGCCTTCCCTTGCTGTCTTCCACGTGGCCGTGCCGGTGCCGCTGCCGCGCAGCTTCGACTACTTGCCGCCGCCGGGACACGCCGCCTCGGAGGCCGACGTCGGACGGCGGGTGCAGGTGCCTTTCGGGACACGGGAGCTGACTGGCGTGGTGGTCGGCATCGGACCCTGGGAGTCGCAGACGGGCGAGCTGCGCCCTGTGATAGAGGTGTTGGACCAGCAGACTCCCCTACTGCACGGCGAGCTCTTCGAGTCGCTGCGCTGGCTGGCGCGCTATACCCACGCGCCGCTGGGTGAAGTGCTGTCGACGGCCCTGCCCGCCCCGCTTCGTCATGGCCAGCCACTGGCCGATACCTGTCGCTGGCAGTGGCGCTTGACAGCCGCGGGGAGCGAGAAACGATCTTCGCTCAGGCACGCTACGCGACCGTGGCGCCTGGCCGGGATCCTCGCCGCTGCACCCCACGACGAGGAGGTCCTGGCCCTGCGCATGCCGGACTGGCGCGAGGCGGCCCGGGCGCTGGGCAAACGGGGGTTGGCCGAGCGCGCAGCCGCGCCCGCTTCTATCGCTGCACCGGTGCCGCAGCAAGGTCCGGTGCTGAATCGGCAGCAGCAGGATGCGGTGGATGCCATTGCAGGTGCGTCCGGCTTCCAGGCGTGGCTGCTGGACGGGGTGACCGGCAGCGGCAAGACCGAGGTCTACATGCACGCCATCGCCGACTGCCTGGCGCGTGGCCGACAGGCCCTGGTCCTGGTTCCGGAAATCGGGTTGACGCCGCAGGCGCTCGATCGTTTCCGTGCGCGGCTCGGAGTGCCGGTGCATGCACTGCACTCAGGCCTCGGTGACAGCGAGCGCGCCCGCAGCTGGGCGGCGGCCTATCGAGGCGAAGCCCGCGTGCTGGTGGGTACGCGCTCGGCGGTGTTCACCCCGCTTCCCCATGCGGGGCTGATCGTGGTCGACGAGGAACACGACGGAAGCTACAAACAGCAGGACGGCATGCGCTACAACGCCCGCGATTTCGCCCTGGTGCGTGCAAAGGCGCTGGACGTGCCGGTGATTCTGGGAAGCGCCACGCCCTCGCTGGAGTCGCTGCACAACGCCATGAGCGGACGTTATGGCCATCTGCGCCTGCAGCAGCGCGCCGGCGATGCCAAGCCGCCATCGGTGCGCGTGGTCGACGTGCGCAAGCGCCCGCTGCAGGCCGGGCTGGCAGCTGAAGCGATCACTGCGATCGGCCAGGCACTCTCCAATGGCGGGCAAGTGCTGGTCTTCAAGAACCGGCGCGGGTACGCCCCTGTGCTGCTGTGCCACGACTGCGGCTGGAGCGCGCAGTGCAAACGCTGCGACGCCCCGATGACCGTGCACGCGGGCGGGAGACGCCTGCAGTGCCATCACTGTGGATCGCGCCAGGGCGTGCCGCCGGCGTGTCCCGACTGCGGCGGACTGGCCCTGCAGCCACAGGGAATCGGCACCGAACGGCTGGAGGAAATGCTTTCGGACAAGTTCCCTGACGTGCCGGTGCTGCGCGTCGATCGCAGCACCACCCAGCGTCGCGATGCGTTGGGAAAGCATTTGGCCGCCTTGGGCGATCAACCCGGGATCCTGGTCGGCACGCAGATCCTGGCCAAGGGCCACGACCTTCCGCACCTGACGCTGGTGGTGGTCGTGGGCGTGGACGAGGGTTTGTTCTCGGCCGATTTCCGGGCCGGGGAAAAACTCGCCCAGCAGTTGATCCAGGTTTCCGGACGCGCCGGCCGGGCGCAGAAGCCGGGCGAGGTCTGGCTGCAGACCCATCATCCGGAGCACCCGCTGCTGCACACGCTCATCACCGGCGGCTATGCGGCCTTTGCCGAAGCCGAGCTCGAGCAGCGCGAGGCGGCCGGGTTTCCACCGTTCGCGCACCTGGCCCTGCTGCGCTCGGAGGCCAGGCATATCGACGATGCCGACGTCTTCCTTCGGGCGGCACGCACATGCCTGGAGCCGCACGTGCAGCAGGCCACGCCCATGGAAATCCTGGGTCCGATCCCAGCGCCCATGCAGCGCCGTGCTGGCATGCACCGTGCGCAGCTGCTGCTGTCCTCGCCGCAGCGACGCCATCTGCATGTGCTGCTCGACGCGGCGCTGCCGGCAATCCATGCGCTGCCCGAGGCGCGCAAGGTGCGCTGGTCGCTGGATGTGGATCCGCTCGACCTGTACTGAGCAACATGTAGTGAGCATCGGCTCCAGGTGCGCTGCATGCGCCGTGGGTCCGTGAAACAATTGCCTGATGTCCGACGCAACCCCGCTTTCGCCCCGCAGCCGTCTTCGCAGCATCTTCAGCGGCTCGGTCGGCAACCTGGTGGAGTGGTGCGGTAATCCCCCCATTTTTAGCGGTTACCAGAAGTGGAGTCAGGCGGCGAGTGCCAGTTTTTGCATTGGGGTGATTCCGCCGAGGCCCACGTTCGGGCGCTCGTTGTTGTAAGTTCATAGCCAGCGGGTCGCCTTGTCCTGCACTTGTTCGATCGAGTCGAACAGGGTTCTGGCGAGCCAGCCGTAGCGCACGGTCCGGTTGTAGCGCTCGATATAAGCGTTCTGCTGCGGCTTGCACGGCTGGATGTGTTCGATGCGGATCCCTTGCTGCTCTGCCCAACCCAGCAATACCCCGCTGATGTATTCGGGGCCGTTGTCGCAGCGGATCATGCAGGGTTTGCCGCGCCACTCGATGATCTGGTCCAGGGATCGGATCACGCGAGCCGCCGGCAATGACAGGTCGACCTCGATCCCCAGCCCCTCGCGGTTGACGTCATCCAGCACGTTGAACGGCCGGAAGCTGCGGCCGTCGCTGAGCTGGTCATGCATGAAATCCATCGACCAGACCTGATTGATCGACTCCGGTACTTGCAGTGGCTGCGGCGTCTCACGCACCAAGCGCTTCCTTGGCTTGATCCGCAGGTTCAACTCCAGCTCCCGGTAGATGCGGTACACGCGCTTGTGGTTCCAGGTGAAGCCCTTCACGTTGCGCAGGTACAGGAAGCACAGACCAAAGCCCCAGTCGCGATAGGTTGTGGTCAGCCGCACCAGCCAGTCCGCGATCAGCGCGTTCTCACCGCTCGCCTTGGCCTGGTAGCGATAACAGGTCTGGCTGATTTCAAAGGTCTGGCAGGCGTGCGGGATGCTCGTTTTCCCACCTTCCACTGCCAACTGGCCCATCTCGCGACGCTGAGATGGCCTTACCATTTTTTGAGAGGGCTTGCTTCAACAGATCGGCGCTGAGCTGCGCCTCGGCATACATCTTCTTCAAGCGCCGGTTCTCGTCCTGCAGCTCCTTGAGCTGGGACACCATCGAGGCGTCCATGCCGCCGAACTTGCTGCGCCACTTGTCCCGACAAGGGACTTCCTACGGTCGTAGAACGTGGCCGAGCTGATGCCGTGTTCGCGGCACAAACCCCTAACCGGGGTGCCGGCCTCGGCCTGCTTGAGTACGCCGATGATCTGGCTGTCGGTGAATCGCGATGTCTTCATGGAACCTCCTCGGGAAATGTTATGAGAAAATTCCACTTCTGGGGTCAGCTAACCTGTGGGGAGATCACCAGATAGCCCGATCACGTGCAGACAGTAACGGCTGCGTGACGTCGGGTCTGGCGATCCGCGCTTGACCTGGCTCAGAACATCCAAGCTTGCTCGGATGTTCTGAGCCTGCGTTCCGGGCATCCGGGCAAGCTCGGATCTACAACGATTGCGCTTGTGTTGGCCCGGCCGGCGCCGGGGCCGGCGATTTGCGCTCCGGAGCCTTTGTTGATGCGCCGACCCGTTGCTCAGGCGGCGAACAGTGTCTTCATCTTTTTCAGCGCGTTGGCCTCGATCTGACGGATCCGCTCGGCCGACACCCCGTACTCGTCCGCCAGTTCCTGCAGCGTCACCTTGCTCTCGTCGCCCAGCCAGCGGCGCACCACGATGTCTCGCGAGCGCTTGTCGAGCCCGGCCATGCCTTCGCGCAGCAGTTGCAGCTTGTTGCCCTCGCTGTCGGCACGCTCGTAGGCCTGGGACGGGTCCTCGTCCTGGGTCATCAGGTAGGCACCGGGCGCGGGCGGCGAATGATCGTCGTCTTCGTCGGCCGGCGCATCGAAACCGATGTCGCGACCCGACAGGCGCGACTCCATCTCGAGCACTTCGCGCTTGGAGACGTTGAGGTCAGCCGCCACCGCGGTCACTTCCGCATCGTTCATCCAGCCCAGGCGCTTCTTCGACTTGCGCAGATTGAAGAACAACTTGCGCTGGGCCTTCGTCGTGGCCACTTTCACGATGCGCCAGTTCTTCAGGATGAACTCGTGCATCTCGGCGCGGATCCAGTGCACCGCGAAGCTCACCAGCCGCACGCCGACGTCTGGATCAAACCGCTTCACCGCCTTCATCAGGCCGATGTTGCCTTCCTGGATCAGGTCGCCCAGCTGCAATCCATAGCCGTTATAGCCACGAGCCACGTGCACCACGAAGCGCAGGTGCGAATGCACCAGCTCCCGTGCGGCATCGAGGTCCTCGCCATCGCGGTAGCGCCGCGCCAGCGCCTGTTCTTCGTCCACCGTCAGCACCGGGATCTGGTGCACGGCGCCGATGTAGGCGTCGAGAGAACCGATGGCGCTGGGGATCGGAAGGTTGTTTGCCACCAGTGCGGTGGTTGCGTTGATCTGGCTCATGGGCATTATTTTAGCAGTGGGCGCGTTTGACTGCTAATCACACCCTTCAGCTCCCATTGTCTCGTTCTTGGAACGGCGGGAGATCTGCGCGCGGCGGAAGTGATTGGAGTCGAAAGCATCACTGGACAGGCCGCTCGCCCAGAGCCTGTGCTTTGCCCAAAATCCTGAGCAGGCTGCCGCTCCAAATGGCGGCGACATCTTTCTCGTTCTACCCGGCCTTGAGCAACCGTTCAGTAATCCGCGGCAGCTGCGACACGTCCTCAAGGCCCGCGACTCCGCCACCACCGTCCCAGTCGGCCTCAATGCCGACGTGCTCGGGGCCGGCGACTTCGAGGATATGCAGCAGGTGGCGCATGTAATCCTCGAACGTCGCTGTCGGAATCGGATACATCTCGTCCAGAAGCGCGAGTTGTTTCCGCCACTGCTGCACCTGCCCGGCGGTCAGCGCGCTGTATGGACCGAAGCGATTGCTGAGGGCGTCCTTGGCCTCTTCCCGCTCGGCGATCCTGGGGGTGGCGATGAGGTATGCACCCAAGGCATTGACATGGATGACCCCGCCCTTGGTGGCCAACTTGCGGATCATGTCGTCGTCGATGTTCCTCGGGTGGTCGTGCACCGCATCGGCGCTGGTATGCGACAGCACGATCGGAGCATTCGAGAGCGAAATGACCTGGGACAGAGTTTCGTCGCTGACGTGCGACCCATCGATCAGGATCCCCATTCGATTGGCGTCATGCACCAGTGTGCGGCCCATCGGGCTCAGTCCACCCCGCGACGCCCCCCGCTTTTGAGTAGCGCAGTGATTTGGAGTCCAATCCCGCCTGACCAGGAGATTGGACGTGAAGAAGCGATTTACGGAAGAACAGATCATCGGATTTCTGCGGGAAGCCGATGCCGGCATGGCGATCAAGGACCTGTGCCGCCGGCACGGATTCAGTGAAGCCTCGTACTACCTATGGCG
>JBDNHW010000052.1:0-8944 GCA_041688625.1 Pseudoxanthomonas sp. | reverse complement strand
TGATGCCGGCAACGCCGTCGCTGACGTAGACCAGGCCTGCCTCGACCGCCTGCTCTGCGGACGCGGCGCTGGTCCCGGTGGCGGATTCGGCGATGCGCGCGCTCGTGTGCAGGGTCATGACGCAATAGCGGCACGATTAACGTTAGGCGAATGTCTATTGCGCGATGCTGCGGTTCAATTTGCTTCCCTGCCGGAGATTCCGATGCTGCGACTCGCCCTGCCGTGCACCGCGCTGATGACCGTCGTCCTGGCGGCATGCGCGCCCACACCGGACGAGCAGCAGCAAGCCATCGCCGAAGCCGAGCAGCGCGCCGAAGTCGCGGCGCAGCCTGCGTCGGAGCCGGCACCGGTCGATGCGGCGGCTTGCGATTCGGCCCAGGCGCTATGGCTGGAGGGCAAGGTGCCGACCGAGGCTGAAGTGGAACAGGCGCGCACCGATTCAGGTGTGGAGGTCGTGCGCGTGCTCAAGCCCGGTCAAATGGTGACCATGGAGTTCAACGCTTCGCGCCTGAACATCGACGTGGACGACGCGGGCGCCGTGGTCAGCGTTCGCTGCGGCTGATCGATGCGGAAGGGCAGCTGCAACGGCCTTCGCGCACGGCTGCCAGTGACGGTGATGGTCGCGGCGGCGGTGGTGGCGGCGGCGGCGCTGGCGGGATGCTCCGACCGCAGCCGGCTGAGTCCAGCGGATGCGCTGGTCGATCCGGCGGAGTTGGCGCGAACCACCGGCTGCGATGCCAACCGCGTGGCCAACGCGGTGGGCCAGCTGCCGACGCCCGAACTGCTGGAGGCGGCGCGCGCCGGCGCCGGGGCGATGGAAGTGCGCACGCTGGCGCACGACGAGCCGGTGTCTTCGCAATACCGCGCCGGGCAGCTGAACCTGGTGCTCGACACCGAAGGCAGGATCGGCAGCGTCAACTGCGGCTGATCGGTGCTTCGGCAGGATTGAATCGAGCGTGCCGCAGCTGATCCCCGGGCCCCGTGCGTGCCTGCAGCCGGACCTCTGGACGTGCAGCGAAACCCCCTTGAGAAACAGTTACTTGTGCAACCAAGCCCCTGCGATCCGGTGCAGTTGCGGCACTGCAGCATCTATGTTCTAGTCGGGTCATCCGGGGACTTTCCAGACGCCAGGCAAACCGATGGCGCGGCGTCTCCGTCACCGGGCCATACGGGATTCTCCCCCCTGCGGCCCCCGCCGAGACGCCGATGACCCGCAACGCATTCCCCGGACTGCATGACCCCAACAGTGAGCGCGATGCCTGCGGCTTCGGCATGGTCGCGCAGCTGGATGACCAACCCTCGCGTGGACTGGTCGATACCGCGATCGCAGCGCTGTCGCGCATGACCCATCGCGGCGGCGTCGCCGCCGACGGACTCACCGGCGACGGCTGCGGACTGCTGATCCGCCGGCCACAGGCATTCCTGCGCGCGCTGGCCGGCGAAGCCGGGATCAACGTGGGCGCACGGTTCGCGGCAGGGCTGCTGTTCCTGCCGCACGACGCGGTCGAGGCGGCGCGCTGCCGTCAGGTGCTCAAGGCCGAATTGGGTCGCGCCGGCGTTGCGTTCAAGGGCTGGCGCGTGCCGGCCACCAACGACTCGGTGTGCGGGCAACTGGCCAAGGACACGCTGCCGCGCATCGAGCAGGCCTTCGTCGATGCAGGTGAAGGCCAGGACGACGATGCGTTCTCGCTGGCCCTGTTCCTGGCCCGGCGCCGCGCCGAGAAGCAGCTGGAGGACGTGCCGGACTTCTACGTGGTGACCCTGACCCCGGACGCGATCGGCTACAAGGGCATGGTGCTGCCGGACAAGCTGTCCACGTTCTTTCCGGACCTGCAGCGCAGCGACCTCACCTCCAGCGCGGTGGTGTTCCACCAGCGTTTCTCGACCAACACCCTGCCGCGCTGGCCGCTGGCGCATCCGTTCCGCCTGCTCGCCCACAACGGCGAGATCAACACCATCGAGGGCAACCGCCGCTGGGCGCAGGCGCGCAGCAAGGTGTGGAAGACGCCGCGCTTCGACATCGCCGAACTCGATCCGGTGATCTCCATGCACGGTTCGGATTCGCAGAGCCTGGACAACATGCTCGAGCTGCTGGTCGCCGGCGGCATGGACCTGCTGCAGGCGCTGCGCATCCTGGTGCCGCCGGCCACCCAGTCGCTGGAGTTCAAGGACGCCGACCTCGCCGCGTTCTACGAGTTCTACGGATTGAATTCCGAGCCGTGGGACGGCCCGGCCGGCATCGTCGCCTGCGACGGCCGCTATGCCGCGTGCATGCTGGACCGCAACGGCCTGCGTCCGGCGCGCTGGCTGCTGACCTCCGACCGGCATTTCCTGGTCGCCTCCGAAGCCGGCGTGTGGGAGCTGCCGGCCGAGCGCATCACCCGCAAGGGTAAGCTGGGCCCGGGCGAAATGATGGCCATCGACCTCAAACGCGGCGACCTGCTCGACAGCGAAGCCATCGACCGCATCAACCGCGGACGCGCGCCGTACAAGCAGTGGCTGCAGAAGGGCGTGACCTACCTGCAGACCGAGTTGATCGATCCGTCGCTGGTGGAGGAACCCTTCGACGACAGGACCCTGCGCAGCTATCACAAGCTGTTCCAGCTCAGCTCCGAGGAAGTGGAGCACGTGCTGCGGCCGCTGGCCGAAACCGAGCAGGAAGCCACCGGCTCGATGGGCGACGACACGCCGATGGCGGTGCTGAGCCGGCAGACGCGTCCGCTGTACGACTACTTCCGCCAGGCCTTCGCCCAGGTCACCAACCCGCCAATCGATCCGCTGCGCGAGGACTGCGTGATGTCGCTGTCCACCCAGCTGGGGCGCGAGACCAACATCTTCGACGCCTCGCCGGAGACGGTGAACCACGTCATCCTCAACTCGCCGGTGCTCTCCCAGCGCAAGCTGCGCCAGCTGCTGAAGATGGCGCCGTACGATGCGAAGAACCGGCTCATCGACCTGTCGTACTCACACGAGGAAGGGCTGAAAGCCGGCATCGAGCGCATCTGCGCGCAGGCCGAGGCGGCCGCGCGCGAAGGCATGGTGATGCTGCTGCTGACCGATCGCTATCCGGTGCCGGAACGGCCGATGGTGCATGCGCTGCTGGCCACCGGCGCGGTGCACCACCACCTCTCGCGCGCCGGCCTGCGCTGCGAGGTCAACCTGATCATCGAGACCGGCACCGCGCGCGATGCGCACCACATGGCCTGCCTGCTCGGCTTCGGCGCCACCGCGGTATATCCCTACCTGGCCTACCAGACCCTGGCTGACCTGGGCAGACGCGGGATCCTGCTGCTGAAGAAGGGTGGCGAGCAGGCGCAGATCGGACGCAGCTACCGCAAGGGCGTGCGCAAGGGACTGTCCAAGATCATTTCCAAGATGGGCATCTGCACCATCAGCAGCTACCGCGCCGCGCAGCTGTTCGAAATCGTCGGCCTGGACCACGACGTCATCGCGCTGTGCTTCCCCGACACGCCCTCGCGCGTGGCCGGCGTGGGCCTGGCGCGGCTGGACGTGGAGGCGCGCGAGCTGACGCGCCGTGCGTGGAACGAGCTGCACAAGATCGAAGTCGGCGGGCTGATCAAGTACGTTCACGGCGGCGAATACCACATGTTCAACCCGGACGTGGTGATGTCGCTGCAGCACGCCAGCCGCACCGGCGATGCCGGCGACTGGAAGACCTACACCGACTTCGTGCACGCGCGCCCGCCTTCGGCATTGCGCGACCTGCTGCAGCTCAGGCCCGCAGCGACGCCCACGCCGATGGACCAGGTGGCCGACCCCTCCGACCTGCTGCGCCGCTTCGACACCGCCGCGATCAGCCTGGGCGCGCTGTCACCCGAGGCACACGAGGCGCTGGCCATCGCCATGAACCGGCTCGGTGGGCGCAGCAATTCGGGCGAAGGCGGCGAAGATCCGGTGCGCTACGGCACCGAAAAGCGCAGCAAGATCAAGCAGGTCGCCTCGGGGCGTTTTGGCGTCACGCCCGAATACCTGGTCAATGCCGAGGTGCTGCAGATCAAGGTTGCCCAAGGCGCCAAGCCCGGCGAAGGCGGGCAACTGCCGGGGGACAAGGTCAACGAAATGATCGCGCGGCTCCGCTACGCCAAGCCGGGCATCGGCCTGATCTCGCCGCCGCCGCACCACGACATCTATTCGATCGAAGACCTGGCCCAGCTGATCTTCGACCTGCGCCAGGTCAACCGCAGCGCGCTGATCTCGGTGAAGCTGGTGGCGCATGCCGGGGTGGGCACGATCGCCGCCGGCGTGGTCAAGGCCGGCGCCGACCTGATCACCATCTCCGGCCACGACGGCGGCACCGGCGCCAGCCCCCTGAGTTCGATCCGCTACGCGGGCGTGCCCTGGGAACTGGGCCTGGCCGAATCGCACCAGGCGCTGGTGGCCAACAACCTGCGCGACCGCACCGTGCTGCAGACCGACGGCGGCTTCAAGACCGGCCTGGACGTGGTCAAGGCCGCGCTGCTGGGCGCGGACAGTTTCGGTTTCGGCACCGCGCCGATGATCGTGCTGGGCTGCAAGTACCTGCGCATCTGCCACCTCAACAACTGCGCCACCGGCGTGGCCACGCAGGACGAGAACCTGCGCGCAAAGCACTTCACCGGACAGCCGGAGCGGGTGGAGAACTTCTTCCGCCTGCTGGCCGAGGAAGTGCGCCAGTGGCTGTCGGTGCTGGGCGTGCGCTCGCTGGACGAGATCGTCGGCCGCACCGAGCTGCTGCAGCAGCTGGAGGTGTCGCCGCGTCCCGGCGTGCGCGTGGACCTGTCGCGCCTGCTGCATCCGGTGCACCAGGACCGCAGCGCGTGCGCCGCCGAACGCCTGTACGAATCGCCCGACAGCCTGGCCACGCAGCTCGACGGGCTGATGGCCGCGCCGATCGCCGACAAGTCCGGCGGCGAGCAGCGCTTCCTGATCCACAACACCGACCGCTCGATCGGGGCGCGCCTGTCCGGCGCCATCGCCCGCGCCCACGGCAACCACGGCATGAGCGATGCACCGATCAACCTGCGCTTCCGCGGCACCGCCGGGCAGAGCTTTGGCGCGTTCAACGCCGGCGGGCTGTGCATGGAGCTGGAGGGCGAGGCCAACGACTACGTCGGCAAGGGCATGGCCGGCGGCCGCCTGGTGGTGCGTCCGCCGCGCGGCGCGCGTTTCGAGGCGCGCAGCACCGCGATCATCGGCAACACCTGCCTGTACGGCGCCACCGGCGGCGAGCTGTTCGCGGCCGGCCGCGCCGGCGAGCGCTTCGCGGTGCGCAACTCCGGCGCGCTGGCGGTGATCGAAGGCGCCGGCGACCACTGTTGCGAATACATGACCGACGGCATAGTGATGGTGCTGGGCCGCACCGGCCTGAACTTCGGCGCCGGCTTCACCGGAGGGCTGGCCTACGTGCTGGACCTGGACCGCGATTTCGTCGACCGCTACAACCACGAACTCATCGACATCCACCGCATCTCGCCGGAGGGCTTCGAAAGCCACCGCCAGCACCTGCACACCCTGGTGACCCGCCACCGCGAACTGACGGGAAGCATCTGGGCGCAGCAGATCCTGGACGAGTTCCGTGACTACGTAGGCAAGTTCTGGCTGGTGAAGCCGAAGGCGGCCAGCCTGGAGTCGCTGACGGAATCGTTGAGGCGGGCGGCGTGAGGACGTTGATGTTCCTTCTCTCACCGCGAGAAGGAAGCATCGGGCTTTACCCATGAGCCGCAAGCAGGTCTTCCAGTTCGTCGAACGCCTGCGGCAGTTGCGACCCTTCGCGCAGCTTTCTGGTGAAGCCAAAGGCGGAGAGCCTGGAACCGTTGGCAGAATCATTGTGACGGGCGGCATCCTGACTTATCCCCTCTCCCGCGTGCGGGAGAGGGTTGGGGTGAGGGCAGCTTTCCGTGCCGGAGCCCCTCATTCGCCCTTCAGGCACCTTCTCCCGCTTGCGGGAGAAGGGTTCTTCCCATCGTTGAGTGGTACCGATTACCCATGAGCCGCAAGCAGGTCTTCCAGTTCGTCGAACTCCCCCGGCAGATGCCGCAGCGTATTCCGCTGGAGCTGCGCACGGCCGGCGACTGGGGCGAGATGTACGGTCGCTTCGAACTGCCCGAGGCGCAGCACCAGGCCGGGCGCTGCCTGGACTGCGGGAACCCGTACTGCAGCTGGAAGTGCCCGGTGCACAACGCCATCCCGCAGTGGCTGCAGCTGGTGCAGGAGAACCGCATCGACGAAGCCGCCGCGCTGTGCCACACCACCAATCCGCTGCCGGAGATGTGCGGGCGCGTGTGCCCGCAGGAACGCCTGTGCGAGGGCAGCTGCACGCTGGAGGATGGCTTTGGCGCGGTGACCATCGGCGCGGTGGAGAAGTACATCGTCGATGCCGCGCTGGAGAAGGGCTGGCGTCCGGATCTGAGCCATGTCGTGGCCACCGGCAAGCGCGTGGCGGTCATTGGCGCGGGGCCCGCGGGCCTGGCCTGCGCCGACGTGCTCGCCCGCAACGGGATACAGGCGGTGGTGTTCGACCGCTACGAGCAGATCGGCGGGCTGATGCAGTTCGGCATCCCCAGTTTCAAGCTGGAGAAGAGCATCATCGCGCGCCGACGCGACGTGCTCGAAGGCATGGGCGTGGAGTTCCGGCTCGGCGTGGAGATCGGTCGCGATGTCGCCATGGAGGCGCTGCTGGGCGAGTACGACGCGGTGTTCATGGGGACAGGCGCCTACCGCTACACCGACGGCGGACTGCCGGGACAGGATCTCAAGGGCGTGCTCCCGGCGCTGCCGTTCCTGGTCAACAACGGGCGCATCGTCAGCGGCGGCGATCCCACGCACCTCCAGGGCCGGGGAAGGCCGATCGCCGGCTGGGAAGACAGCATCGCCATCCCCGACATGCGCGGCAGGCGCGTAGTGGTGCTCGGCGGCGGCGACACCGGCATGGACTGCGTGCGCAGCGCGGTGCGCCTGGGTGCCGGCAGCGTGACCTGCACCTACCGGCGCGACGAGGCCAACATGCCGGGTTCGGCCCGCGAAGTGGCCAACGCTCGCGAAGAGGGCGTGCGCTTCCTGTTCAACCGCGCGCCGCTGGCTGTGGAAGGCAGCGACGACCAGGTCACCGGCGTGCGGGTGGTGGAAACACGCCTGGACGAGGCGGATGCGCGAGGTCGCCGGGTGGCGGTGGCGATCGAAGGCAGCGAGTCGTGGCTCGAGGCCGACATCGTGATCATCGCGTTCGGGTTCTCGCCCGAGGTGCCCGATTGGCTGGCCGCGCACGGCGTGCAGGGCAGCCCCAACGGTCGCATCCTCGCCGGTGGCGCGAATGCCGACGGCACCGCCCGCCTCCCGTTCCAGACCGGCAACCCGAAACTGTTCGCCGGCGGCGACGCCGTGCGCGGCGCCGACCTGGTGGTCACCGCCGTGGCCGAAGGGCGCGACGCGGCCAACAGCATTGCACTGATGCTGCTGGGCTGACTGTCCCCCGTAGGAGCGGGCCCTGCGCGCGATGGCTGATCGGATTCCTGTAGGAGCGGGCCCTGCCCGCGATGGCTGATCCGATTCCCGTAGGAGCGGGCCCTGCCCGCGAAGCCTGATCGGATTCCTGTAGGAGCGGGCCCTGCCCGCGAAGCCCTTTGTCTGATGCCGCCCGAACAGCATCGCGGGCAGGGCCCGCTCGTACAAAAAACGAAGGGCCGGCGCCACACCACGTAGAATCGCCGGCCCCGCGCAGGCTTCATCCGTCCATGAGAATCGGCATCGACTTCGGCACCAGCTACTCGGCCGCGGCCGCGCGCGTGGGCGATCGCCTGCAGCACATCCAGTTCGGCGGCCTGCCGCAGTTCCGCACCGCGGTGTTCTTCCCGACCGCCCTGCCCGACCCGGCCGAGTTCCGCCTGACTCGCGCGCTGGAAGGCGAAGTCGCGGTGCTGCTGCGCGCGGCCAAGGCCGAACAGACCCGCAGTGGCGTGCGCCCGCGCAGCGAAGCGGCGCTGTTTCGTGATGCTGTTCAGGTGGTGCGCCGGCAGTGGCTCGAAGCGCAGCGCGACGAGGCCGAATATTCCGCCGCGGACCTGGACGATGCGGTGTTCGGCGAGGACGCGATCGATAGCTACCTGCTCGAAGGCAGCGGTCACCTGGTGCAGTCGCCCAAGTCGATGCTCGGCTATGAACTGCTGCCGCGCGCGCGCCAGACCATCACCGGCATCGCCACCCACATCCTCGAGTACATCCGCATCAGCGCCAGCGAACAGCTCGATCGCGAGGTCCTGACCGCCACGATCGGCAGGCCGGTGCGCTTCCGCAGCTCGATGGGCGAGGCCGGCGGCGAGCAGGCGCTGGACATCCTGGCCGAGGCCGCGCACGCGGCCGGTTTCGAAGCGGTCGATTTCCTGGAGGAGCCCGCCGCGGCCGCGCTGCACTACCACGCCAGCAGCGCCACGCGTCATTCCACCCTGGTGGTCGACATTGGCGGTGGCACCACCGACATCGCCCACGCCCACGTCGGCGGCAGCGAGCCTCCGGTGATCCATCGCGCCTGGGGCCTGCCCAACGGCGGCACCGACGTCGACCTGTCGCTGAGCATGGCCCACTTCATGCCGCTGTTCGGCAAGGGCGACACACGCATACCGATGCATCATTTCGTCGACGCTGCGATGGTGCAGGACATGCCGCGCCAGCGCGCGTTCCACAAGCGCGACTTCAGCGAAGTGGCCGCGCCCTACGCCACGCGCCTGCAGGCGCTGCAGCAGGACGGCGGCACCACGCGCATGTACCGCGGCGTCGAGTCGATGAAGATGCAGCTCAGCGAACTCGACCGCAGCGAACACGACCTCGACTACATCGACGAGGCGCTGTCGGTGGCCGCGAGCCGCGACGACCTGCGGATTGCCAGCGTGGATTTCCTGGACCGCCTGGCGCGGCTGCTGGCCGAGGTGAGCGACGAACTGCCGTCGCCGCC
>JBDNHW010000051.1:0-14123 GCA_041688625.1 Pseudoxanthomonas sp. | reverse complement strand
GGGCTTCCCTCGTGCCTGAAGGCCTCCACCAGGCCGTCAGGAGCCGTCGCCTCGATCTTCAATCCCTTGGCCAACCGGTCCACGCCCTGTCCGTGCAGGGAATTGACCCTCAGCGAACCCGAACCCGCGATGCTCGCCAGCAGGCCATCCTTGCTGAAAGTCACCTCGTGTGCCGGCCCGTACTGTTTCTCCAAGGGGTCCTGCGGATTCGCGCGATGGTCCAGCAGCTCCGGCTGCTCATGCACCTTCTGGTGCAGGGTTCCGCCGAAGGCGACGTTGACCTCCTGGAATCCACGGCACAGCGCCAGCACCGGCACGCCCATCTTGAGCGCCAGCGGCAGCAGCGCCAGGGTGGTCTCGTCGCGCGCAGGGTCGTGTTCGTTGCCTTCGTAGCTTGCTTCGTCGGTGTAGTGGTGGGGCTGGATGTTGCTGGTGGCCCCGGTCAGGAGCAGTCCGTCGAGACGCTCCAGCAGGTCGCGCAGCGGCAGCATCGGCTGGGTCGAAGGAAGCAGCAGGGGAGTGGCCTTGGCGGCCTCGAACACGGCGAGGACGTAGTCCTGTCCGGCCGAAAAAAAAGGATGTTCATCATCGTCGATGCGGTCGGTGGACAGCCCGACCAGTGGCATGACGGCCATGGGAGACTCGGTCGAAAGGGGTCCGGCAACCTAACCGCCTTGCCTGTTTTTTCAACGTGACGGCAGCACGTCCGCATCACGATTCATGAACGTCGTCGGCTTCCGGGCATGGAAGCGAACCGCCAACAACGCCAACAGGCTCAGCAGCGCCGCAGCGGACAGGTAGTAGCCCACGTACTCCAGTCCGTGCGCTCCGGCCAGGCGCATGGCCACGTAGGGTGCCATCGAGGCTCCCAGAATGCCGGCGAGATTGAACGCCAGTGAGGCGCCGGTGTAACGGACCTGCGTGGGAAACATTTCCGCCAGCAGCGTGCCGCAGGGGCCATAGGTCAGGCCGGTGATGAACATGCCGATGGCCAGGAACAGCATCACGCCCCATGCGCTTCCCGATCCCAGCAGCGTGGCGTAGAAGATTCCGAAGACCACGATCGCGAGGCTCGCGACGATCATCATACGGCGCCTCCCGAAGCGGTCGGCCGCCACTGCCGCCAACGGAATCCCGCCAGCGAAGAACAGCACGCCGATCATCTGCAGCCGCAGGAATTCCTCGCGCGTGTAGCCCAGCGCGCTGGTGGCCCAGCTGAGTGCGAATACCGTCATCAGGTAGAACAGCACGAAGGTCGCCACAATCGAGAACGTTCCGATCAACAAGGTCACCGCGTGGGTGCGCAGCACTTCGAACAAGGGCACGGCCACGCGTTCGTTGCGATCGAGCGTCTTCTGGAACTCGGGTGTTTCGGCAATGCTCAGCCGGACCCACAAGCCGACGAGCACCAGCACCGCGCTGGCCAGGAACGGCACGCGCCAGCCCCAGGCCATGAACGCGGCTTCGTCCATCAACCGGGTCAGCGCCAGGAAGCTCCCTGTGGCCAGCAGGAAGCCGATCGGTGCGCCGAGCTGCGGGAACATGCCATACCAGGCGCGCTTGCCAGGCGGGGCGTTCTCCATCGCCAGCAACACCGCACCACCCCACTCGCCGCCAAGCCCCAGCCCCTGGCCGAAGCGGCACAGCGCCAGCAGCAGCGGTGCCACGACGCCGATGGCCGCGTAGGTTGGGAGCATGCCGATGGCCACGGTCGAGATGCCCATGGTCAGCAGCGCCGCCACCAGCGTCGCCTTGCGCCCGACGCGGTCGCCGAAATGTCCGAACAACGCCGAACCGATCGGCCGCGCGAAGAAGGCCAGCGCAAAGGTCGCCAGCGATTGCAGCGTCGCCGCTGCGGGATCAGCAGCAGGGAAGAACAGCTGCGGGAACACCAGCACTGCGGCGGTGGCGTAGATGTAGAAATCGAAGAACTCGATGGTGGTGCCGATGAGGCTGGCGAACAGCACTTTGCGTGGCGCGTTGGGGGTGACGGCGGCGATGCTCATGGACAGGACCCGGCGGCGATAGCCGATTCTGGCAGGTTCCCGCAGTCGCTGAAGCGCACGCCAGGGCGGCCGTCACGTGAATCCCAGGCGGCGCGATATCCTGCGACTTCCTCGCGGCGCGCTCCTGCAGGCCCTCCTGTGACTGTCCAGCACCACCAGCGGCCGGCCCACGCCCGCGCCTTCCACCAATGCAACCTGCCGACCCGGGTGACCGGCGACGTGATGGCGCCATCCGCGCCGCTGGTCGTGGAGTTGGCGCACATCCATCGCATGCGCGGAACGCTCGCGGACACCCTGCGCGCTACCGGTTAAAATTGCGCCCAATCCACGACCACTGGCCGAGGCGCTCCGCGCGCGACGCCCCACCCGCTCCCCGGAGAACAGAATGCTGATCGGCGTCCCCAAGGAAATCAAGAACCACGAGTACCGCATCGGCCTGACTCCGGCAGGGGCGCGCGAGCTGCGCGCGCACGGCCATAACGTCCTCGTGCAGAGGGATGGCGGCAAGTCGATCGGCCTGACCGACGACCTCTACGTGCGTGCCGGTGCGGAGATCGCGGACAGCGCCGAGGAGATCTTCAGGCGCGCCGACATGATCATCAAGGTCAAGGAGCCGCAGCCGGTGGAGTGCGCGATGCTGCGCCCGGGCCAGGTGCTGTACACCTACCTGCACCTGGCGCCCGATCCGGAGCAGACCAGGGCACTGGTCGCTTCCGGCGCCACCTGCATCGCCTATGAGACCGTCACCGACCGCAAGGGCGGCCTGCCGCTGCTGGCGCCGATGAGCGAAGTGGCCGGTCGCATGTCGATCCAGGCCGGCGCCCATGCGCTGGAAAAAGCACAGGGTGGTTCCGGCGTGCTGCTGGGTGGCGTGCCGGGCGTGGCGCCGGCCGAAGTGCTGGTCATCGGTGGCGGCGTGGTCGGCATCAACGCCGCGCGCATGGCCATGGGCATGAACGCGAACGTCACCATCCTGGACCGCTCGCTGGACCGCCTGAAGTACCTGGACGAGGTCTACGGCAACCAGCTCAACACCATCTATTCGACCCACGATGCCATCGAGGAACGGTTGCCGCACACCGACCTGGTGATCGGCGCAGTGCTGATTCCGGGCGCGGCGGCACCCAAGCTTGTGTCGCGCGAACAGCTCAGGATCATGCGCCCCGGCTCGGTGCTGGTGGACGTGGCGATCGACCAGGGCGGCTGTTTCGAAACCAGCAAGGCCACCACGCACCAGGACCCGACCTACGAAGTGGAAGGCATCATCCATTACTGCGTGGCCAACATGCCCGGCGGCGTGGCGCGCACCTCGACCTTTGCACTGACCAACGCCACCCTGCCCTACGCGATCCAGCTGGCCAACAAGGGCGCGCGCCAGGCGCTGCTCGACGACGAGCACCTGCTCAACGGGCTCAACGTGCATGAGGGCAAGGTCACCTACAAAGCCGTGGCCGACGACCTGGGCTACGAGTACGTGCCCTCGACGCGCGCTTTAGGCTGAAACGGGCGGCGCTGTACTCGGACGCATCGAGAGAGAGCTCGCGCCCATGGGGCGCTCCTACGAGCTTGGCAACCAGCTCTGTGCAGGAGCGGGCCATGCCCGCGAGCTTTGGCTGATCTGCGGACGAAAGAGCTCGCGCCCATGGGGCGCTCCTACAGGAATCCTGGCCGCCTGACCGTGCAGGCGTGGGCTGCGGACGCGCGCGCTCGCCTTGCATGCGAGAGCGCCCCACGTCCTCCCCGGCTTGCCCCGCTTTCGAAGGGAGCCTGCTAAACCAATCTCGTCAGCCGCCAGCAGCGGTGGATGCGCGGGTTGCGCTGGAAATCCTGGCCGATGGTGTCAGCGCTGATCTCCTCGCATTGCGCAAACTCCGCCACCGCTTCGGCATCGAGCTTGAAGCGGCGGAAGTTGTTGGAGAAGTACAGGATGCCTTCGGTGGTGTGCCGGTCGACGCAGGCGCGCAGCAGGCGCACGTGCTCGCGCTGGATGTCGAAGTCGTCGGCCCGTGCCGAGTTCGAGAACGTCGGCGGGTCGCAGAAGATCACTTGGTAGCGGTTGCGCTCGGCCTCCAGCCAGCGCAGCGCGTCGGCCTGCACCAGCCGGTGCTGCGCGCCACCGAAGCCGTTGAGCGACAGGTTGGCGGCGCACCATTCGAGGTATGTGGATGACAGATCGACCGTTGTGGTGGAATCGGCACCGGCCACCGCCGCCTGCACGCTGGCCACGCCGGTGTAGCCGAACAGGTTGAGGAAGCGCTTGCCGCGGGATTCCAGCGCCATTCGCGCGCGCAGAGGACGGTGGTCCAGGAACAGGCCCGTGTCGAGGTAGTCGAACAGGTTGACCTGCAGCCGCGCGCCGTTCTCCCTCACGGTAAGGAGTTCGCCGCGCTGCTGGAAACGACCGTATTTGCTGCCGCCCTTGCCGCGCTCGCGTGACTTCAGGGCCACCTGTTCGGCAGGCACCGCAAACGCTTCGCGCGCGGCTGCGAGCAGCTCGTTGCGGCGGCGGCGCACGTCGGTTTCGGGGATTTCCTCTGGCGCGGCGTATTCCTGCACGTGCAGGAAGGTGCGTTGAGCGCCGCCGTCTTCCGTGTACACGTCGATTGCCGCTGCATATTCAGGAAGATCCGCGTCGTAGGCGCGGAAGCAGGTCACGCCCTCGCGCTGGCGCCAGGTTTTTGAATTGCGCAGGTTCTTGCGCAGCCGGTTGGCCACCATGGTGGCGCCCTCCGACAGCTCGCGCGGGGTCGCGTCCTCGCGCTGTGGCACGGCGACCGGATCGCACACGATCAGCGCGCACTCGATCGCACCATTGAACAGCTGGTAGCGCTTGCCGGCGCGCAGGCCGGTGGCGTGGGCCAGTTCGGCATCGCCGCACAGCAGGGCGGCGCGCCACTGCGGCACGGTGCGCTTCAGCGCGTCGCCCAGGCGACGGTACAGCGCGGAATCCGCGGCCAGGCGCTCGTCGTAGGGCGGGTTGCAGACCACGCTGCCGCGCTCGAACAGCGGCGCCTGCAGTTCGGACACATCGCGCACGCCAAACCAGATGGCGCCTTCCACGCCGGCCGCGTGCGCGTTTTCGCGTGCGGCGCGGATCGCGTGCGGATCGATGTCGCTGCCGAACACCACCTGCTTCAGCGCCGACCGGCCCACACCCTCACGCGCCACGGCCTCGGCAAACAGCGTGCGCCAGGCCTCAGCGTCGAAACCGAGCCACAGGCTGGGCATGCGGTTGCCGTGGCGCTGCAGGCCCGGCGCCACGTCGGCCGCCATCAGCGCGCCTTCGATCAGCAGGGTGCCGCTGCCGCACATCGGATCCAGCAGCGCGCCGCCTTCGGTATGGATCTTTGGCCAGTCGGCGCGCATCAGCACCGCGGCGGCCAGGTTCTCCTTCAGCGGCGCGTCGTTCTGCACCTGGCGCCAGCCGCGCCGGTGCATCGGCCCGCCGCCCAGGTCGATGGAGATGGTGGCGCGACCCTTGCGCAGGGACAGGTTGATGCGCACGTCGGGATGGTCCACGTCCACCGACGGGCGCTCCAGGCCCTGCGCACGCAGGGTATCGACCACCGCGTCCTTGACCCGTTGCGCGGCGAAACGCGCGTGGGTGATGGCTTCGCCCGAGACGTGCGCGTCCACGGCGAGCGTGTGCTCCGGGAGCATGTGCTCCTGCCACGGGATATCCGCCACGCCGTGGTACAGCGCGCCTTCGTCCGGACATTCGAACTCGGCGATCGGCCACAGCACGCGGCTGGCCAGACGCGACCAGAGCACCATCCGCTGCGCGTCGATGGGCTCGCCTTCGACATTGGCGCCCGAGACGGTCGCCGTGGCCTTGACTGCACCCAAGGCAAGCAGCTCGTCGACGAGCAGGTATTCAAGGCCTTTGCCGCATGACACGAAGAATTTCAATTCAACCTCGATGGTTCGATGGGACGGCGCCGCCGGGAAATCCGGAATGCCACGGCTCGGCGTTGGCGAAGAAAAAAAGCCGCTAGGTCCCCACCCTGGCGGGAATGACGATGTGCGGACGCAGCTGTTCCAGCAACTGCGCGAAACTTTCGGCCGATGCGTCCACGTGGTCGCTCAGCCGGTGCATGTCGTCGACCAGCAGCAGTCTCGCGCGCCGGGCATGGGCCCATGCGGAGACCGCCGAGGCGGAGATCAGTTCATCGTCCCAGCCGTGGATGATGGACACCGGGACGGCGGCGGCGTCCAGGTCCGGGAGCCGGCCCATCCCGGTGGGCGGCGCCATCAGGAACAGCCCGGCCACCGGCACCTCCAGCGACACGCGCGCCGAAACGTAGGCGCCCAGGCTGGAGCCGGCGAGCACCAGCGGCCCTCGGGCTGCCGCCTTCCGGGCCAGCGCCAGCAGGTGCGCCTGCCGCGCCTCCACGTCGCCCAGCTCGCTGATGTCGCGGCGCACGTCGTAGCCGGTGTAGTCCGGCCGTTCGTGGGTCCATCCCAGGCGTTCGGCCGCTTCGGCCAGGGCGGTGACCTTGGTCGCGTGCGGCCCGCTCTCGAAGCCGTGCGAGAGGATGCAGTGACCGAGGCTCAAACCACTTCCACCCTATCGCTGCCGCGCAAGTGGCTCCGCTCCACGCGGCCGTCGGGCGGCACGGTCGCGATCGGTGGTTCCAGTCCGGATTCGGATGCAGACAGCATGTGCGGTTCCTCGGCAACGCTGCGCACCGATCGGGGCGACAGTTTACTTGACCGGCACCCTTGCCCCTGCAGCGTCCAGCGGGAGCGGTGCTAGCATTCGGACGATGCCGAGCACGATCCCGCCGCCGATCCGCGATCCCCTGCCCTACGAGCCCCTGCTGGAGCAGCGCGCGCAGGAGACGATCGACCTGGTGGTGGTCCATTGCACCGAACTGCCCGACCTGGCCGCCGCGCGGAGCTTCGGCGAACAGGTGCGGTATCCCTCGGGCACCGGCAACAGCGGCCATTACTACATCGACCGCGACGGCACGATCCACCAGTACGTCGACATCGCGCGCACGGCCCACCACGTCCGGGGCTACAACCCGCGTTCGATCGGGATCGAGCTGGTGAACGGCGGCCGCTTCCCGCACTGGCTCGCTTCGGGAAACCAGGTCATGCGCGATCCCTACACCGAGCTGCAGCTGGTTGCGCTGACCGGGCTGCTGGAGCAGCTGGCGGCGGCGCTGCCGGGCCTGGAGTACATCGAGGGCCACGAGCAGCTCGATCAGCAAGAAGTGCCGTCCGAGGACGATCCAAGCGTGAGCGTGCGCCGCAAGCTCGACCCGGGACCGCTGTTCCCCTGGCCGCGGGTGCTGGCGTCGACACGGCTGCGGCGGCTACTGCCCGAGGCCTAGGACCGCGATCCGAGGTCCGGGTAGCAGGCTTGCCACCATCCGGACACCGGACGCTGCAGCGCAGGCGCCCGAAAGGCGCCCGCTATAATCGGCCGTCATCGATCACAGGCCGTGCCCTTGCCCCCCTCCGCCGAACCCGTCGTCTCCGAGCTGATCGAACTGCTGTCGCTGGAGCGGCTCGAAGACAACCTGTTCCGCGGCCAGAGCCGCGACATCGGCACCAAGTATGTCTTCGGCGGCCAGGTGCTCGGGCAGGCGCTGTCGGCGGCACAGGCCACGGTCGAAGGCGGCCGCATGGCGCATTCACTGCACGCCTATTTCCTTCGCGCCGGCGACATCCAGCAGCCCATCGTCTACGACGTGGACCGCACCCGCGACGGCAGCAGTTTCTCGGTGCGCCGGGTCACCGCGATCCAGCACGGCAAGGTGATCTTCTTCTGCGCCGCCTCGTTCCATGAGCACGAGGACGGCGTGGAACACCAGCTGAAGATGCCCGATGTGCCGCAGCCGGAAGACGTCGCCCCGACCACCCCGGTGCCGGGCGAAATCATGGTCACGCTGCCACCCAAGGTGCAGCGCTGGCTGTCACGGCGCGGGCCGTTCGAGTTCCGCCACGTGGCTTTTGCCGATAATGGCCAGCGCGACGACCTCAACCCGCCCAAGCGCCCGCCGTTCCAGCAGGTGTGGTTCCGCCTGTGCGAACCGGTGGGCGACGCTCCCGAGCTGCACCACGCGCTGCTGGCCTACGCCTCGGACTTTCACCTGCTGGGCACGGCGAACCATCCGCACGGGATCAGCAATTACCAGCCGAACGTGCAGATGGCCTCGCTCGACCATGCGCTGTGGTTCCATCGCCCGTTCCGCGCCGACGACTGGCTGCTGTACTCGATCGACAGCCCGAGCGCGCAGTCCTCGCGCGGGCTGGCGCGCGGACAGATCTTCAACCGCGAGGGCAGGCTGGTGGCCAGCACCGCGCAGGAAGGATTGATCCGCGTCCTGCCTGAAGGCGCACCAGGCGGCGCCGTGCCGGCCAAGGACTGACGATGAGACAGGTCTACACCAGCCTGCGCGTGGAGACGGTCGAAGGCGTAGCCAAACTGCTCAAGGACGCCGGGATCGAAGTGCACATCGCCAACGGGCGCTCGTACCACAGCAAGCGCGGCGGTCAGTTCAGCTACGCCGAGCCGATGCAGCCCAAGCAGCAGCCCAGCCTGTGGGTGAAGCGGGCCGAGGACCAGCCACGGGCGCGCGAAATCCTGCGCGACGCCGGGCTCATCGCCAGCAGCCGGAAAGGGCAGCAGCCCGGGCTGGTGTTCAGCACGCCGGCGGTCGACACCGCCGCCAGGCGGCCGCTGGCCTGGAGGCTCCGCATCGTGCTGCTGGGGGCCATCGCGGTGGCGGCGGTGCTGACCGTGGTCCGCCAGCGCAGCATGCCGCCACCGCCACCGCCAGCGCCGGCCGTCCCTGCGCCGGTGAGCCAGCCGGCGCCCACCAGGACGGTGGAGGAGGAAGTCCGCATCCGGATTCCCAACCCAAGCCCGCCGCCACCGCCAGAGCAGTAATCCGGTCGTCCGGTCACATTCGCGCAGCAGCGTCGTCATTGGAGGCAATCAAGCGCAAGGCAGACCCATGAACGCCCAGACCCTCGACCTCACCCTGCAGCGCGAACTCCCGGCCGCCACCCGCGGAGACCAGCACGCCTACGGCCGCATCGTGCTGGCCTGCCAGAACACGGTCACTTCGATCGCCCTGGCCATCACCCGCGACGTCGCGGCCAGCGAGGACATCGCGCAGGAGGCGTTCCTCAAGGCCTGGCAGCAGCTCGACCGGCTCAGCAACGCGGCCAGCTTCCTGCCGTGGCTGCGACAGATCACCCGCAACCTGGCGCGCGATCACCTGCGCGCCAACCGCAACCGCGCCTTGACCGGCGAACGCGCCGAGATCGCCATCGGCATGGCTGCCGATCCGGCGCCCACGCCCGGGCAGCGGCTGCTGCAGACCGAAGAGGAAATCGCCGCCACCGAAATCATCTCGTCGCTGCCCGAAGACAGCCGCGAAACCCTGCTGCTGTACTACCGCGAAGGACAGAGTTCGCAGCAGGTGGCCAGCCTGCTGGGCTTGAGCGATGCGGCCGTGCGCAAGCGCCTGTCGCGCGCCCGGAGCAGCGTGCGCGAGGAGCTGCTGAAGCGCTTCGGCGACTTCGCCCGCGCCAGCGCGCCCAGCGCCGCCTTTGCGGTGGCGGTCACGTCCGTGGCAATGGCCGCGGCGCCGGCCGCCAGTGCGGCGGTGATCATCGGCGCCAGCGCGGTCGGCACGGGCGCCGGCAAGCTCGGAGCGAGCGGGCTTGGCGCTTCGGCCGTCAATGGTGGCGTTGCGTTCGGAGCGCTGGGCGCCGTGCTTGGCGGTCAGATGCACATCGTCCTGCCCGCGCTGATCGGCGGGATGCTCGGGGCCTACCTGGGCGGGATGTCGCTGCTGCGCTTTGCCGAGAACGCCGACGAACGTCGCCAGGTGCAGCGCTTCATCTACATCAGCACCGGTACGGCGGCCCTGTTCTGCCTTGGTGTTCTTTTCGTCGCGACGTTCTCGACCACAACCACCGCCGTGCTGCTGTATGCAGCAGCGGGCCTGGCGGTGATCAACTACCAGTGCCTGGTGATGCTGCCGCGGATCATGTCGCCGATGCTGGCGCGCAGCGCCGCACGGCGCGGCCGCAGCAAGGTGTGGTCGCACGAGTTCATGTACGGACGCACCGGCGTGGTCATGTCGAACATCGGTGTTGCCCTGGTGCTGGCCTGGAGGTACCTGCGCTGACACGGCGGCTTGACCAGCGATGGAACAGGCGGCCCGCATCGACTCCGATGCGGGTCTTTCCAATCGCCAGGCCTGCCGCCTACGGCGTGCGTGGTGCGCGTTCGCCCCTGCGCATTGCATGCGGAGGACTGGAGCGCGCCGCGTCGAATTCGCCACCGCTGAGCTGGCCGTCCCGGTTGGTATCGGCCTTGGTGAACCACTCTCCCCCGCGTTGCTTCGCACGCTGCAGACGGTCGTCCCGATCCACGAAATCGTCTTTGTTGACGTCCATCCTGTCGAAACGCCCGGCGAAGTTGACTTCGCCTGCGGGGGCCTCGGCGCGGCTGATCCGGCGATCGCCATCGGTGTCGAGTTGCGCCATCCGCGCACGTGCGAACGCCGCCATTCGGCCGTGCCCGCCCTGCGTGTGCGTGCGCCCAGGCCGTTCCTGCCTGGACAGGCGTCCGTCGCGATCGGTGTCCAGGGCGTCGAAGCGCTCGGCCAGCTTCGGCATTGCCGCAGCTTCGCTGCGATCGATGTAGCCGTCGCCGTTGATGTCGATGCGGGGGTGAGATGCCTGCACCGGCACCTGGGTCTGAGCAGATGCACCGATGCTGGTCGCTCCGACCGCCACGAGGACGGCCGTGGCGAGAAGTTTCGTGCGGTTCATTGGAAGTCTCCGTGGGGAGTGGCGCGAGTCGGCCACCGTCACTACAAACGGCATCGGGCAACATCGGTTGACCTGCGGCCGGAGACGTTCAGGTTCTTCAAGGTCGCATGCGATGCGACTTGCATCGCGCAGTATCCTCGCAACATGACCCGCCACCTTGCCCGCGCCGTTTCGATCATCGGACACCCCACGATCGTGCTTCCCCTTGCGGTGCTGGCGCTCACTCTGCAGAACGGAACGCGAGCGCAGGCGGCATGGACCGTCGCCGCATTGGCGATGTTCGCCGGGCTGGTGGTGGCGTACTCGAAGTGGCAGGTGCGGCGTGGACGCTGGAGTCATGTCGATGCCAGTTCGGTGGAGGAACGCCGCACGCTCAACGGATTCCTGTTGATCGCGCTGGCGGCCGGCGCAGTGCTCGCGATGGTCCTGGGGGCACCTCGTGAACTCGCATTGGGCCTGTCGCTGTCGGCGGGCGTGGTGCTGCTGGCGATCAGGGCCCAGTCGCGGTGCAAGCTTTCGCTGCACATGGCATTCGTGGTCTTCGCCGCGGTCCTGCTGGGCGGCGCCAGCATCCTGGCGATGCTGGCAGGACTCGCCTTCGCCGGGCTGGTGGCTTGGTCGCGGCTGAGGTTGGAGCGCCACGCTCCCGCAGATATTGCGGCAGGTGCCGCGGCCGGCGCAGTGGCCGGTCTCCTGTTCCACGTTGTGACCTGGTACTGGACGAGCTGACGTGGGCACCGACACACCGCAGCCCGGGGAAGACCTGCGCCTGTTCCATACCGGTGAGCACCCCTGTGGCTATTGGCCCGAGCGCCAGGCACGCGACCTGGTGCTGGACCCGCGCGACCCCAGGCTGCCCACCTTCTATCCGAGCGCGCTCGACTGGGGTTTTCGGCGTTCCGGAGACCTCGTCTATCGCCCTCACTGCCAGGGCTGCCGCGCCTGCGTTGCGGTGCGCATCCCGGTAGCGGATTTCAGGCCTGATCGGGGCCAGCGTCGGTGCGCCGCACGCAATGCGCGAGTCGAAGCGAGGATCGTGGCTGCCGAGCGCACCGAAGAGCACCTCGAGCTTTACCGGCGCTACCTGGTCTCGCGGCATCCCAAGGGCGGCATGGACGACCACGGGGCGGTCGAGTTCGAACAGTTCCTGGTCGGCAGCTGGTCGGAGGGGCGTTTCCTTGAATTGCGTGAAGACGGGCAGCTGCTGGCGGTGGCGGTGACCGACCTGGTGCCCGAGGCCCTGTCGGCGGTGTACACCTTCTTCGAGCCTGGCCTGGAGTCGCGCAGCCTGGGCACGCTGGGGATCCTGCGGCAGCTGGAATGGGCGCAGCGGGACTCGCTCCGGCACCTGTACCTGGGCTACTGGATCGAAGGCCACCGCAAGATGGACTACAAGAAGCGCTTCCGGCCTCTGGAGTCGTTCGACGGACGCCGCTGGCGCCGCTTCGGGCCTGAGTGACCGCCTTCGCAAACTCGACCAGTCGCCTCAAAGGCATGCGCTCACTGGAGTCGGCGATTGGCATGCCAGAATTGGCGCATGCGCCCACTCATCCTGATTCCCACGCTGCTGCTGGTCGCGCTCACTGCCGCATGCGTGAGCGTCAACGTGCACGGTGATCCTGCCGGCTTGGCCAGGATGCCACCGCTGCGCGTGGCGACCTACAACACCTCCCTGTACACCGAGCAGGCCGGCGGACTGGTGCGCGCGCTCGAGGGCGACAGCGCGCAGGCGCGCAAGATCGCCGCGGTGCTGCAGCGCGTGCGTCCCGACGTGGTGCTGCTGAACGAGTTCGACTACGACCGGGCGCATCGCGCCGCCGACCTGTTCCAGTCCCGCTACCTGGAGGTCGCCCAGGCCGGAGGCGGAGAGGCGCTGCGCTACCCGTATCGCTACCTGGCGCCGGTCAACACCGGCGAGCCAAGCGGGTTGGACCTGGACGCCAACGGCAGTGTCGGCACTAGTGGTCGTGACCGCGGCAATGACGCCTGGGGCTACGGGCTTCACCCGGGCCAGTACGGCATGCTGGTAATGTCCCGCTTCCCCATCGACCAGGCGCGGGCCCGCACCTTCCAGCGGCTGCGCTGGAGCGACATGCCCGGCGCGTTGCGACCCCGGGACCCCGCTGCCACCGCGCCCTTCCACGACGACTCGATATGGAAGCAGCTGCGCCTGTCCTCGAAGTCGCACTGGGACGTGCCGATCCAGACTCCGCTGGGCGAACTGCACCTGCTGGCGTCGCACCCGACTCCTCCGGTGTTCGACGGCCCCGAGGACCGCAACGGGCGGCGCAATTTCGATGAAATCAGGCTCTGGCGGGAGTACCTGTCACCTGGCAACGAGGCCTGGCTGTGCGACGACCAGGGTCGCTGCGGCGGCCTGGGCGAAGAGGCGCGCTTTGTGATCGCCGGGGACCTCAACGCCGATCCCGCTGACGGCGATGGCTATCCGGGGGCAATCACGCAGTTGCTGCAGCATCCGCGCGTCAACGCGGCAAATCCTCCGCGCAGTGCCGGCGGCGCCGAACTCGCCGCAGCCTTCGCCCTGGTCCGCCGCGGCGACACCGCCACCCACACCGGCGACTTCGGTCCCAGGACCGGAACCCTCAGGCTCGACTACGTGCTTGCGTCGGTCCAGTGGAAGGTGGTCGGCAGCGGCATTCACTGGCCGGTGCGGGGCGAGCCCGGCGCCGAGCTCAACGACGCCAGCGACCATCGCCTGGTGTGGCTCGACCTGCGCTAGGCGCGCTGGAAAATCCTGCCCGGCGAGTCATTTCGCAGGTACGTCCGACGCTGGACTCGCGGCAACGTTCGCCGGGACCGCGGCAGCCGTGGCCACCGCGCGCGGCCTGAATCCAAAGGCCTGCTCGCCGCGCGCCGACACGACCATGCGTACCATGCTGGAGGGCACCATCAGCTGCACCTGCAGCGCCTGCCCCTCCGCGGTGATGCCGTCCACGGACATCTGGATCAGCGGGCCGGCCGTGTCGATCCCCGTGCACAGCACGTGCGCGCCGTGCGCACTTTCGGTCAGGTACGGCTTGACCGCCTCACCCAGGGCTTCGAGGGCTTGCGGGAACAGGAACACGGCGTAGCCGTCGGTGTCTTTCATGGGGTCGTCGATCCTTGTTTGCTCATATGAGTTCGATGCCGATGGCCTGTGCGGCTTCACGCGCAGTGCGCCGGGCGGCCTCCACGCTCTCGCCCCGCGCCAGGGTCACGCCGACGCGGCGCTGACCTTCAACGCGAGGCTTGCCGAACAGGCGCAGTTCGCTGTCGACGCCATGCAGAGCCGCGTCGAGACCGGAAAAGACCGGC
>JBDNHW010000050.1:0-21824 GCA_041688625.1 Pseudoxanthomonas sp. | reverse complement strand
TCAGCCGAAGATCGGCGGCCCGTAGAGGCGCTCCAGATGTGCAGCGACCTGGGGCAGTTGCTCGCGCAGCAGCGCTGGTGATGAGAAGTGGTATTCGCTGCTGACGGCGAAGAATTCTTCAGGCGATTCGGCGGCGTAGTCATCGATGCGTGATGTGGCCCCGGATTCGACCAGCGCCACGAAACTGTCGAAGCTGCGCTGGAAATCCGCTGCCCACTCACGCTGCCAGGCGCGCGGCAGGAGAGGGGTGCCGTCCATCGCGCCGTCCATCGCGTCGAGCTTGTGCGCCATCTCGTGTATCGCAACGCAGAAGCCGGCACGCGGGTCGGCAAGATCGGCCTGTATGTCCGCCCACGAAAGCACCAGCGGCCCCGCATCCCAGGATTCACCGATCAGTTCGTCTTCGTACTGATGCTCGACGCCTGCGGCATCGACATGGCTGCGCTGTACGCGGAAGGCCTGCGGATACACCAGCACCTGGGACCAGCCGCGCAGGCCGGGCTCGCCGATTTCCATCAACGGCAGGCTGCACAGCGCCGCCAGCTGCATGCGCTGGAAGGGGTCCAGCTCAAGGCCTGCGAGCCCCGTGATTTCCTTTTGGTGCAGGAAGCGCGCCGTGAGCTTCCGGATTCGCGGTTCGCGGGATTCGTCTAGCGGAGCCAGCCAAGGCGTCCGTTCGCGCACGCGCTCCCAGAGGCCGCTGTCCAGCGCAGGCGGGGCGCGACGCAGCAAGCGCCGCAGCGCCTGGATCAGCGGAACATGCCTGGCAGGAAACTGTGCCATTTGGAGGCGCGGCCACGCGGCAGCACATCTTCGGAACCGCCACCGCTGGGCGTCGCGGTGGGCTTGGCGTACTTGCTGCGCGCCAGGCTGGACCTGGGCGGCGCTGCGCCCGAGCTTGCGACCGGTTCGCGCGATTGCGTTTCAGCGCCCTGGCAGCCCTCGGTCGCCGCGCCGGTACGGCTATCCTGGGCGAACGCCGAGGCGCTAGCCAACAGCAGTGACAAGGCAAGGCTTGAACGCAGCATCGTGGTTCCGGGGCAATACCGACAGGGCGGGGATGATAGCGCGGCGCCGGTGGTTGCGGTGCTGTTGCGGCGCAACAGGGATATGTGAAGAGTTCGTGCAGACTTTCGGGATGTTTGCCCTCGTCGACGCTCCGCTGTCCGCAGCTTTCTTGCGCCGCGCCCTGATCCATGGGGCGCGCCGGGTCATCGGCGCGCGTGAAGAACTCAACCGCATCAACGTTTTTCCCGTTGCCGACGGCGATACCGGTAACAATCTTGCTTCCACCATGGGCAGCGTTCTCAACGGCGCGCTCATGCGACGCAGTCGTCATGTCGGCCAGCTGCTGGTGGAGGTGAGCGAGGATGCGCTGGACGGTGCGCGTGGCAACTCCGGCGCGATCCTGGCGCAGTTCTTCCACGGGGTCTCGGAGCAGGCCCGGGAACATCGCACCCTGGATGGCGATGCTCTTGCCGCCGCCGTGCGCAGCGGCGCTTCGGATGCGCGCTCGGCCCTGGCTCTTCCGGTGGAAGGCACGATCCTCAGCGTCATTGCCGCGTTCGCCAACGGATTGGAAGTGGCCGATCACGCGGACGCTGGCGGCCCCCGCGCCCGCTTCAGGAGGGGCCTGCAACAGGCGCGTGAGGCGCTGGCGAAGACGCCTGGGCAGCTGGCCGTCCTGCAGCGAGCGGGCGTGGTCGATGCGGGCGCGAAGGGATTCGTCGACCTGCTTGAAGGCATTGCCGGATTCCTCGAGTCAGGCGCTCGCCCCACGCTCGGCGACGTCGCGCCAGGTCCCGGTCGCAGCGAAAGTTTCGCCTTGCTCGCACACGAAGGGGAGGTGGATCCGCAGCGGCGCTGGTGCAGCGAGTGTCTGGTGGTGGGCGAAGCGCTGGACGGCGCCGCCCTGCGTTCCGCGCTCCAGGCCATCGGTGCCGACTCGATCGTGGTGGCCGGCGGCGCGCATCGGCTGCGGGTGCATGCGCACGCAGCCGAGCCGCAGGCGCTGTTCGACGCTTGCGCACAGCACGGTGGCGTCGAGGCCATGAAGGCCGACGACATGCTGGGCCAGCGGCGAAATGCGGCGTCCGGCAGAAGGGTGGCGATCGTCACCGACAGCGCCGCCGACCTGCCCGGGGAAATCCTCGAGCGACACTGCATCGGCGTGGTCCCGGCGCGCGTCGAACTCGACGGGCGTGAATACCTCGACAAGGTAGGCCTGTCGACCCGCGTCTTCTATGAGCGCATGGCCTCCTCGCGCGAGCTGCCGAAGACCAGCCAGCCACCGCCGGGCGATTTCGTGCGTCAGTTCGAGCTGGGGCTGGCGCACCACGAACGGGTGATCTACGTTGGTCTCTCCAGAGCGTTGTCGGGAACCCTTCAGTCCGGGGAACGCGCCGCGGCGCGCGATCCTGAGGGCCGGGTACAGGTGTTCGATACCTGGAATGCCGCCAGCGGGCAGGCCCTGCTGGTGTGGCGCGCCGCCGAAATGGTCGAAGCAGGCGCCGACCATGATGCAATACTTGGGGAGCTGGAGCGGCTGCGTCCGCTGACGCGGATGTGGGCCATCACCCCCGACATTTCCCACGTCGTGCGGGGCGGCCGCATTCCAGCCTGGGCCGCGCCGCTTGCCAACTTCAGCGCGCTGACGCCACTGGCCCGTATGGGGGAAGACGGGCGCATGGGCGTGGTGGGCGTGCTGTTCACGCGTGCACGGGCGCCGGAGGTGTTCGCGCGCCGCATCGCCGCAAAGCTGGCCCGTTCCAAGCGCTGGCGCCTGATCGTGGGGCACTGCGCAGCGCCGCTCGAAGGCCAGCGGCTTCTGGACGCACTGCGCACGCGGGTCACGACCAGCGAATCCTTCCTGGTCGAAACCGGGGCTGCCGTCGGTGCGCACGCCGGGCCGGGCGCACTGATCGTCGCGGTGCAGCCAGCGTCCGAAGGCTGACGGTCGGCCTCGCGCATAATTGCGCCATGCCCGCGTCCGTCGCCAGCCTGCTGCTGATCCTGTCCGCTTACCTGATCGGGTCACTGTCGGGCAGCCTGTTGCTGGGGCGACTGCGGGGCGTCGACATCCGCGAACAGGGCAGCGGCAACGCCGGCGGAACCAACGCCTTTCGCACCCAGGGCTGGCGCTTCGCACTCTTGGCTGTGCTGGTGGACGTGGGCAAGGGGGCGCTGGCGGCGTGGCTTGCACTTCGCCTGGGCGCAGCATCGCCCGTGCTGTCCCTGCCCGGGCTGGCCTACCTCGGCGCGCTGGCCGCGGTGATCGGCCACGTGTGGCCGGTCTGGCACCAGTTCCGCGGCGGCAAGGGCGTGGCTACCCTGCTGGGCGCGCTGCTGGTCGTGTGGCCCATGGCGCTGCCGTGGCTGCTGCTGATCTGGCTGCTCGTGCTGATAGCCGGAGGTTATGTCGGCCTGGCTTCGGTGGTGGCGGTGGCTTGCCTGGTGCCACTGGCCCTGCTCGGGGAAACCGACGCGGCGCGCGTCGGCTTCGCATGCGCCACGGTGCTGCTGGTGGTGTTCACCCACCGCGGCAACCTGCAGCGACTGCGCAACGGCAACGAACTTCGTTTCGAACGCGCACGTCTCTGGCGGCGCAGGACGTGAGTGGCGAGCGCGAGCTGCTGCAGCGTCTGTGCGCGGGCCCGGCATCGGGCGACGCGCTCGCTCGCGACGCTGGCCTGACCCGTGCGGCAATGTGGAAGCGCATCGAACTGCTGCGCCAGGCCGGTGTCGCCATCGAAGCGTCACCCGCTCACGGCTACGCGTTGGCACAGCCGGTCGAACTGCTCGAAGCGCAGGAAATCGCAGCACGGCTTCCGCAGGACTGCGCGCAGCTGCTGCACGACATCGACATCGCCTGGTCCATCGATTCGACCAACAGCGAATTGCTGCGCCGTAAAACCCCGCTGCAAGGCGCTTCGGTCCTGCTGGCCGAACAGCAGACCGGTGGCCGTGGGCGTCGTGGCAGGAGCTGGGCCTCGCCGCTGGCCGCACACGTCTACCTGTCGCTTGCGCGGCACTTCTCCGGCGGCCTCGTACGCCTGGGCGGGCTCAGCCTGGTCGCCGGTATTGCCGCTGCCGAGGCCCTGCATGCGTGCGGATTCGGGCAGGCCAGGCTGAAGTGGCCGAACGACCTGGTGGTCGGTGGCCGCAAACTGGGAGGCCTGCTGGTGGAGGGCGGTGGCGAACACGGCGGGCCCGTGCGCGCGGTAATCGGAATCGGTATCAACGTGCGCATGCCCCAGTCGTTCGCCGCCGGCATCGATCAGCCGTGGATCGACCTGGCGTCTCTCGATGAAACCTCGCCTTCGCGCAACGCGCTGGTGGCGCGACTGCTGCAGAGCCTGATTCCTGCGCTGGACCTGTTCGACCGGCAAGGTCTGGCGCCGTTTCTCCCACGTTACGCGCCGCTCGACGCACTGGTGGGATGCGAGGTCGAAGTGCAGGTCGGGGACTCCAGCCTGCGCGGCGCGTACGTCGGGATCGCCGATGACGGCGCCCTGCTCATGGAATCCGCAGGCAGCGTGCGCAGTTTCCATGCCGGCGACGTCAGCGTGCGCGCGCAATGACGCGCTGGGTGTTCGACATCGGCAATACGCGCCTCAAATGCGCCCCGCTGGGCGACGACGGGCGCATCGGGCAGTTGACGGCGCTGGCGCATGGCGATCCTGGGCAGCTGGGTGAGCTCGAGCGCATGCTGCCGCGGCGCGGCGACTGCGCGTACGTGTGCAGCGTCGCATCCCCGCAGCAGTTCCTGGCGGTCATCGAGTTGCTGACGCGGCGCTTCAAATGTACATCGGTGGCACGCGCCACTGCGGCATTCGCCGGAGTACGCAATGGGTATCCGCTGCCCGCCCGACTGGGAGTGGACCGGTTTCTGGCGATGATTGCAGCCCGTTCCCTCGGCGCCGTGCCCTGGCTCGTCTGCGGGGTAGGGACGGCAATTACGGTGGACCTGCTGGACAGCGAAGGCGTGCATCGGGGCGGTCGCATTGGTCCTTCTCCCGAAGTCATGCGCGCGGGGCTGCATCACGCCGCCGCACACCTCCCGCCAAAAGGGGGACAAGCGTTGGCATTCGCCGTCGACACCGACGATGCGCTGGCTTCCGGCTGCGAGGGTGCGGCCGTCGGACTGATCCAGGACAGTATTGCCGCAGCGGCCAGCATGCTCGGCTCCCCTCCGGGCCTGCTGTTGCATGGCGGCGGTGCGCAGGCCTTGGCGGTCCGGTTTGCGCAGGCGCAGCACGAGCCGTCCCTGGTGCTGCAGGGACTGGCAAGGTGGGCAGCGGCAGGGAAGCCGGATGGGCCTTCGAGCTTATAGAATCCGTCCATGCCGATTCGCGCACTGATCGTCCTGCTCATCGTCCTCAACCTCGGCGTTGCCGCGTGGTGGCTGGCTGGCCCGGCCGTCACTGTCCGTGATCTGGCCGTGCAGCCCCAAGGCGTTCCGCGGCTGGAGTTGCTGGACGAAAAGCCGGCGGTCCTCGAAGCGCCGTCTGTCACGGCGCAGGACGCTGCCGACAGCGGCGCATCGGCGTGTTTCTCGCTGGGCCCCTTCGCTTCCGAAGCCGCGGCGGCCGGTGCAATGAACCGGCTGCGCACCGTGGTGGCCCTGACGCGAACGCGTACGGTGCCGGCGAGCGGTGCGAGCGCCTACAACGTGTTCCTGCCGCCGGCCGCCGATCGCGCATTGGCGCAGGCGTCGGCCGAGCGCATCGCCGCCGCCGGCTTCGACGACTTCATCGTGGTCAACAGCGGCGAGCTGGCCAATGCCGTGGCTCTTGGTCGCTATGGCAGCCTCGAAGTGGCGCAGCGCCGACAGGCTGCACTGCAGGTGGCGGGTTTCCCGGCCGAAGTGAACGCCGTGGGCGCCAGCACGCCGGCGCAGTGGTGGCTCGACACGCGCGCGCCCGGGGATTTCATCCAAGAGGATGCGCAGGCGCTGGTGGGCGCTGCGGATTCGCAGGAGCTCGACTGCGCGTTGCTGCTGTAGAATCCTGCTCCGGGTCCGTTGCGGTGTGTCTTTGCTGCCGCCAAACGCGCCCGGCATGCCGGCATAGCTCAGTTGGTAGAGCAACCGCCTTGTAAGCGGTAGGTCCCCAGTTCGAATCCGGGTGTCGGCACCACTTCCTTCCAGCGAACATGCTCCCAAGGGTGCAGTCGTTAGACTGTGCGTTCCGCTTTCACGCGTCATCACGAGCCACCGCACATGAATCGAAACTATCCCCCTGTGTCACTGATTGGAGTTCCCACCGATGTTGGCGCAGGCCACCGCGGCGCGCGCATGGGGCCCGATGCGCTGCGCATTGCCGGGCTGGGCGAGGCCTTGACTGCGCGCGGTGTGGACGTGGCCGATCGCGGAAACCTGACCGGGCCGGTAAATCCCTGGCTGGGTCCTGACAAGGGCTATCGGCACCTGCAGGAAGTGATCGACTGGAACCGGGAGCTGATGCACGCCACCGCAGCCGAGCTCGAACTGGGCCGCATGCCGGTGATGCTGGGAGGCGATCACTGCCTGGGCATCGGCGCCATCACCGCGGTCGCCAGGCACTGCCGCGACAAGGGCAAGCAGCTGCGGGTGCTGTGGCTGGATGCGCACTCGGATTTCAACACCAGCCAGGTGACCCCGTCGGGCAACGTCCACGGGATGCCCGTGGCCTGCCTGTGCGGCATCGGGCCCGAGGGGCTGACCCATCTGGGAGGCCAGGCGCCGGCGGTGGCGGCCGCAGATATCCGCCAGATCGGCATCCGTTCGGTTGACCAGGGCGAGAAGCGGCTGATCAAGGACCACGGCATCGACGTGTACGACATGCGCTACATCGATGAGAACGGAATGAAGCGCACGATGGAGGCGGCTCTGGAGGGCGTGGACGAAAACACCCACCTGCATGTCAGCTTCGACGTCGATTTCCTCGACCCGAGCATCGCCCCGGGGGTCGGCACCACGGTGCCCGGAGGCCCCAACTATCGCGAGGCGCAGCTGGTGATGGAGATGATTGCCGACACCGGCCGCATGCTGTCCCTGGATATCGTCGAACTCAATCCGGTGATCGACAGCTGCAACACGACCGCCGAGCTGGTGGTGGACCTGGTGGAAAGCCTGTTCGGAAAATCCACGCTGATGCGCGACTGAAATCTGAACGGCGGGGGCAAGCGTTCACACGGCGTGAATGGCGCGGTCTCCACCGTAAGCCCCGAGACTCCATGCAGCAGACGGTGGGGTCCAGCCCAATCAACTCACCGAGGAATGAATATGAAGCGTTTACTGGCTTTGATGGTGCTTTCGATGTTTTCGATTGGCATGCTGTCCGGCTGCAACACGATGGCCGGCGCGGGCAAGGATGTACAGAAGGTCGGCGAGAAGGTTGAAGACAAGGCGGTCGACTGCAAGGACGGCCGTTGCTGATCGCGTAGCAACCAGACACGGCGCTGATGCTTGCGCCTGATGGCCGGGGAAACCCGGCCATTTTTCTGCGGGGATTGGTGGGCTGTTTCTGTGCCGGACGTCCGGTTCCAATGGAGTGTTTACGGCATCTTGACCGGCAAGCAACCTCCGGATTGGCATCGTGCAGGTGCGGCATCACCGCCGCGCACACGAGCGAGACAACCCATGAACAACGACATCATTTCCGGCAACTGGAAGCAGCTGAAGGGCAAGATACAGGCCCAATGGGGCGACCTGCGCGATGACGACATGCAGGTTGCGGAAGGCGATACCGAGTATCTGGTCGGCAAGCTGCAGGAGCGCTACGGCTGGGATCGCGACCGCGCCACGACAGAGGTCCGCGACTTCGAGCGCAGCGTGGGCAACGACCGCCACAGCTGATCCAGCACCAACATGCAGCACCCAACGGGCCCATCGGGCCCGTTGTCATGTGGACGCCCGGCTGGGCCGTCGCGGCAGCGGTTAAACTTGCGTCATTCAATCCTGCACGCGCCCTCCATGACCCTTCGCGTCCTTACCGGCATCACCACCTCGGGTACCCCCCACCTGGGCAACTACGTTGGTGCGGTCCGCCCCGCGATCCAGGCCAGCCGCACCGCAGGTACGGAAAGTTTCTTCTTCCTGGCGGACCTGCACAGCCTGGTCAAGGTGCAGGATGCGGCGCGTGTGCAGCGTTCGACGCTGGAGATCGCCGCAACCTGGCTGGCGGCCGGCCTTGATCCGGACAAGGTCTGGTTCTATCGGCAGTCCGACGTCCCGGAAACCAGTGAACTCAACTGGCTGCTGACCTGCGTGGCAGGCAAGGGCCTGTTGAATCGTGCCCATGCCTACAAGGCGGCGGTCGATCGAAACCGCGCTGAAGGCGAGGACGACGACGCCGGCATCAGCGCCGGTCTTTTCATGTACCCGGTACTGATGGCCGCCGACATCCTGCTGTTCAACGCGCACAAGGTGCCGGTGGGTCGCGACCAGGTCCAGCACATCGAGATGGCGCGGGACTTCGCCCAGCGCTTCAACCACCTGTTCGGGGCTGACCACTTCGTCCTGCCGCAGGCGGTCATCGACGACAACGTCGCCACCTTGCCCGGCCTGGACGGCCGCAAGATGAGCAAGAGCTACGACAACACCATTCCCCTGTTCGCCCCGCCCGATGAGATGCGCAGGCTGATCAGCGGCATCGTGACCGACTCGAGCGCGCCCGGTGAGCCGAAGCAGGTAGAGGGCTCGCACGTGTTCCAGCTGTACCAGGCTTTCGCCAGCGCAGAGGAGACCGCGCAGATGCGCCAGGCCTTCGCCGAGGGCATCGGCTGGGGCGATGCGAAGCAGAAACTGTTCGAACGGATCGATGCCGAGGTCGGGCCGATGCGCGAACGTTACGCTTCGCTGATGCAGCGTCCGGGCGAGGTCGAGGAATTGCTGCGCGCCAGCGCGCTGCGGCTGCGCGCCAAGTACGCCACGCCGCTCCTGTCGCGCCTGCGCCACGCGGTGGGCTTGCGGGATCTTGGGTGGAAGGACGCCGCCGCAGACGCCGCGCACGCGCGCCGCGAACTGCCCCAGTTCAAGCAATACCGTGAAAGCGACAACCGTTTCTACTTCAAGCTGCTCGATGGCCACGGGCGGCTGCTGGTGCAGAGCGCGGGCTTCGACTCGCCGCGTGACGCGGGACAGCGGATTGCAGCTTTGAAGGATGCCGATCAGCCGGAGCTGCTGCAGGATGGGACGCTGGAGCTGATGCTGCCCGTGGACGAAGTGCTGCAGGCGCTGCGGCAGATGCGACAGGACGCGGCCTGATGCCGTACCTGGCGGCCATCCTGTTCCTGCCCTGGTTTGCGCTGCTCGGTTCAATCTACTGGTTCTACCCACGGCAGCCTCGCGGCCTGCGCCGGCAGTCCTTCGATGCGGGCGTGCTGCTGGTCGCCTTCATCCTGAGCTTCGGCGGGATGCAGTGGGGCTACACACTGGGCGAGGCCGATGCCGGCTCGGGGGCAATCTGGAGGCAGGTGATGGCAACGCTGATGGCCTACGGTGCCTTCCTGGTGGTGTTGCTGCTGGCGGTGCCGCTGCGCGCGTGGTTCTTCTCTCGTCCCGGGCGCTAGTGCACGCCCACGGCATAGCGAGGCCAACCGCGCAGGTCGGGCCGGTAGACTTGATGCTTGTCAAACATAGGGCGGCTGCATGATCGAACACGGCATCCACACCATCGATACCGCGTTCCAGCGCGACCACTTCGATGCCGCGTACCTGATCGTGCAGGACGGTCTCGGCGCGTTCGTCGATTGCGGCACCAATCATTCGGTCCCGAACATGCTGGCAGCGCTGGATGACGCTGGCCTTGCGCCGGCCGACGTGGACTTCCTGATGCTCACCCACGTGCACCTGGACCATGCAGGCGGTGCGGGGGCTCTGATGCGGCACTTGTCCAACGCGCGGCTGGTGGTGCACCCGCGCGGCGCGCCGCACATGATCGATCCGTCCCGGCTCATTGCCGGCGCAACCGCGGTGTATGGCGAGGAGGAGATGTCGCGCAGCTACGGTGAGATCCTGGCGGTGCCGGAAGAGCGCGTGGTCATCGCCGAAGACGGCCACACGGTGGACCTGGCGGGCCGGCCGCTGCTGTGCATCGACACGCCCGGGCACGCGCGGCACCACTACTGCATCTGGGACGCACGCAGCCGAAGCTGGTTCACCGGCGATACGTTCGGTCTTTCCTACCGTGAACTCGACAGCGACAACGGCGCGCTGGTGATGCCGACCACCTCACCGGTGCAGTTCGATCCTGATGCACTGAAATCATCGATCACACGCCTGCTGTCGTTCGAGCCCGAGGCCATGTACCTGACCCACTACGACCGCGTCACGGACGTCCAGCGTCTGGCGGCGGATCTGTTCGAGCAGATCGATGCGATGGTGCAGGTCGCACGTGACTGCGACGCTTCGGGCTCGGGCGATCGACACCGCTGCATCGTCGATGCTTTGAGCGCGATGTGCCTGGCACGGGCGCGGGCCCACGAATGCCGCCTTGATGACGCCGGCGTGTTGCAGGTGCTGGGAATGGACATCGAACTCAACGCGCAGGGACTTGGGGTGTGGCTGGATCGCGACAAGCGCTGAGGCTTTCGCGGTGGTGCAGGGCAGGTCCGTGGCCGCTCTTGGCGCAGAGCCAACAGCACCCCTCATGCCACGGGCACTTCCTTCGGTTGTCCGCCTGTCGGGCACCTTCTCCCGCAGGCGGGAGAAGGGTCAAGGGATTACGGCGTGCTGGCGTGACGAGATCCTTGGGCAGCGGTGGCCTGCGCCGCCCCCTCTCAGTTCACTGCGCCAGCGCGAGGTCGTCGATCAGCGCCTTGAGGAAGCGCGCTGCCTCGCCGCCGGTGCACGCGCGGTGGTCGAAGGTGACCGAAAGCGGGATCACCTTGTGTGATTCGAAACCGCCCATGACCGGCATCACCTGGTGGCGCGCGCGGCCGGAGGCGACGATGGCCACGCACGGCGGCACCACCACTGGTGTTGCGTAGCGGCCGGCGAACATGCCGAAGTTCGAGAGCGAGATCGTGTAGCCGCTCAGTTCAGAGGCGGGAATGCTGCGGTCCTGCACCTGGCCGCGCAGGCGGTTGACGCCTTCGCGCACGCCTTGCGCATCGAGGATGTCGGCATTGCGCAGGACAGGAACGAACAGCCCGTCGTCGGTGTCCACGGCGATGCCCACGTCCACGTGCCCGTGCAGGGTGCGGGTGAGCTTGTCGCCGTCGAACCAGGCGTTCAAAGCGGGAACGGCCTTGCATGCGCTGACGATGCTGCGCAGCAGGCGCACGGTGACGTCGTTCCCGGGCTGCCAGGCCTGGACATCGGCATCGTCGCTGAGCGTGGTCGGGACCACCTTGGAATGCGCATCAGCCATGACCCGGGCCATGTTGCGGCGCACGCCCTTGAGCTGTTCGGGCTGGCCAGTGCCAGACACGCCCGGCGGCTGGGTGCGCATGGGCTTGCCCGAGGCCGACAGGGATGTGCGCTCGCGCTCCTGCGCGGGAGCGGATGGAGCGCGCGCTGCAGGTGCGGCGGCAGGCTTCTCGCGCGATGCAGAGCCCTGCGCAGCGTCGCCATTGGCGGCGGCCTGCTTCACGTCGGCCATGGTGACGGCGCCGTCCGCGCCGCTGGCACGCACGCGCGCAAGATCGACCTTCAGCTTGCGGGCCATGGCGCGCACCGCAGGCATCGCACGTACTCCACCCACCGCGAACGCTTCCTCCGCATGGATGGTGTTGGAGCTCTGCATCGCGCCGACCACGGTGCCGGCGTCGTCGCGTTCGCCTTCGCCTTCGCTGCTCGTGCCACCCTCGGCTTTCGACGGTGCGTTGCTTGTGAGTACCTTGCCGCCGTCGTCGCTGGCCACGCCCTCCGTGGCGGGTTTGCCGTCGCCTTTGTCGGCAGGCGGGCCGTGATGGTGGCCGGTGTCCTGGCCTTCGGCGCGCTGCGGCAGGTTGGGGTCGGGCTGGAACTGGGCCAGCATGCTGCCGGTCACCACGATGTCGCCGGCCTGGCCGGCAAGCTTGAGCACCTTGCCCGACACCGGCGACGGCACTTCGACCACGGCCTTGGCCGTCTCCATCGACACCAGGGGCTCGTCCAGCCGGATCACGTCGCCTTCCTTGACGAACCACTCGACGATGGTGGCGTCGGGCAGGCCTTCGCCCAGATCCGGAAGATGGAACGTCTTGCTGTCGCTCATGGGGGGCTCTCTTGCATGGATGTAGTGTCGATCAGTTGCAGTGCGCGTGCAGCAATCCAGCCGCTTTCGCCGGTCGCATTCTCTGCCCACCACCAGTTGTCCTGTGGATAGTGCAGGGTGACGGTTTCGCCGACCGCCGTGTCCAGTTCGCGCGTGTCGTAATCCTGCAGCACCGTTGCTTCGCCGCTTTGCCGATCGAACAGCGCCGTGGGGAGCCAGCCGCCCAGGCCCTGCGCCAGCGTGGCCCAGACGAACTGGGGCCAGTCGCTGTCGCGCTCGCCCAGGGTGACAGTGTCGCCAGCGGCCACGCGAAAGGCGGGACGGTCAGGCGCGCGGTGCGCGGCAGTGACGCGCGCGCGCTGCATCAGCCCTCGGCCAGGGTGCGCCTGGCGGCGGCGACGATCTTGTCGACGCTGGGCAGGTACTTCATTTCAAGACGGAACAGCGGGATGTGCGTGTCCGGGCCGGTGACGCGCTGCACCGGCGCCAGCAGGTCGTACATCGAATACTCGGCCAGTCGCGCCGCGATTTCGGCGCCGAACCCCGCGGTGCGCGGGGCCTCGTGCACGATCACGCAGCGACCGGTCTTGCTGACCGATTCGGCGATGGTGTCGAAGTCCAGCGGCTTGAGCGTGGCGACGTCGATGACCTCGGCGCTGATGCCTTCCTTGGCCAGGGCCTCGGCGGCCTCCAGCGTTTCCTTGACCTGCGCGCCCCAGGTCACCAGGGTGACGTCACTGCCGTCGCGCAGCACGAAGCACACGTCCAGCGGCAGCGCCTCGCCGTCGTCGACCACGATCTCCTTGTACTGGCGATAGATGCGCTTGGGCTCCATGTAGATCACCGGGTCCGGGTCGCGGATCGCCGCCAGGAGCAGGCCGTAGGCGCGCTGCGGTGAGGACGGCAGCACCACGCGCAGCCCGGGCACGTTGGTGAAGATCGACTCGTTGGCTTCGCTGTGGTGCTCCGGCGCACGGATGCCGCCGCCCCAGGGCACGCGCAGGACCATCGGGCAGTGCAGGCGCCCACGGGTGCGGTAACGCAGGCGCGCGGCGTGGCAGATGATGTGGTCGACCATCGGGTAGACGAAACCGTCGAACTGGGCCTCGGCCACCGGCTTCATGCCCATCGCGGCCATGCCGACGGTGAGGCCGGCGATGGTGGTTTCGTCAAGCGGGGTGTCGAGGATGCGCTCGGCACCGAAGCGCTGCTGCAGGCCGGCGGTGGCGCGGAACACGCCACCGTTGATGCCCACGTCCTCGCCCAGCACCACCACCGAGTCGTCATGGGCGAGTTCCCAGGCCAGCGCCTGGGTGATGGCTTCGATCAGGGTGATGGCCACCGGCGTGGCGACGGCACCGGCTTGCGCCGCGGCCGCTGCGCTCTTCGGCGACTTGGCGGGCTTGGCGACAGCGTTCATCGGCGGCCCTCCGCGGCAATGGCGGCGGCACGCTGGGCGAGCAGCTCAGGCGGCGGATCGGCATACAGAAAATCGAACATCGCCTCGACCGGTTGCACGGGAGTCGCGAGGTAGGCATCGACCTCGATGTCGACCAGGCGTCCGCATTCCTCCTTCCAGGCCGCTTCCTCGGTCTCGTTCCACAGGCCCTGCGCGGTGAGCCAGGTGCGCAGGCGGGTCATCGGATCGCGTTCCCAGGCCGATTTGACCTCGGCATCGTCGCGATAGCGGCGCGCGTCGTCGGCGGTGGTGTGGTCGCCCAGGCGGTAGGTGACGAATTCGATCACGCTGGTGCCCTGGCCGCTGCGTGCGAGCTCGGTGGCGATGCGCATGGCTTCGAGCACGGCGATCAGGTCGTTGCCGTCGACCTGCAGGCAGAACGTGCCGCCGGCGATGCCCTTCTGGGCGAGGGTCTTGGCGCCGGTCTGGGCCTCGCGCGGGACCGAGATCGCCCAGCCGTTGTTGATCACGCACAGCACCAGCGGCAGCTCGTAGGCACCGCCCGAGTTGAGCGCGGCGTAGAAGTCGGTCTTGGACGAGCCACCGTCGCCGCAGGTCGACACCGCCAGGCGCTTCTCGCCACGCAGCTTGAACGCCAGCGCCGCGCCTGCCGCGTGCAGGCACTGCGTGGAAATCGGCACGCACCAGGAGAAATCGTGCCGCGGAACCTCGAAATCATTGCCGCGTTCGTCGCCGCCCCAGTACAGCAGCACCTCGCGCGGGCGCACGCCTCGCATGAACTGGGCGCCGTATTCGCGGTAGCTGGGAGCGAACACGTCCTCGGGCCGCATCGATGCGCCGATGCCCACATGGGTCGCCTCGTGGCCCAGGCATGAGGCGTAGGTGCCCAGCTTGCCGGTGCGCTGCAGCGCCACCGACTTGGTGTCGAAGGTGCGCACGAACAGCATCTGCTTGAACAGCTCGACCAGGCGCGGCGTGTCCCTGCCGGCGGCAGGCAGGTCTTCTCGCACCAGCTTCCCGTCCGGGCCCAGGAACTGCAGGTATTCGATTTCAAAACGTGCGGCGATGGTCATCGCGTAGCGGACCCTTCACTGGTCGACGGCTGTGGGCGGATCATTTTAGTGAACCTGTTCCGCAAACCCGTCGTGCAGCGCAACAATCCACACGTTTTTCACGAGCGTGCACGGTTTCTGACTGCACACCGATGATCCAGTTGATTGGGATCATTGCTCGGTTCGCCCCCCATGCGTGGCCCGATGCAGCGCTTGCGCTACCCTGCCAGCCTTTCCCGTCAAATCAACACCATGACCGTCGAAAAAAACCAGCGACCGCTCGAGGTCGGGATCCACACCGACCTCTCCGGCCGCCTCACCTACGGCGGGTACCTGCGCCTGGACCTTCTGCTCGCTGCCCAGCAGCCGATCTCCGATCCGCAGCACCACGACGAGATGCTGTTCATCGTCCAGCACCACGTCGCCGAGCTGTGGATGAAGCTCGTCATCCACGAACTGCGCGCGGCCATCGACTGCCTGCAGCGCGACCAGCTGGACCCGATGCAGAAGATCCTGGCGCGGGTCAAGCAGGTCCAGCGCCAGCTGTACGAGCAGTGGTCGGTGCTGGAGACGTTGACGCCGGCCGATTACCTGCAGTTCCGCGACGCGCTGGGACCGGCGTCGGGCTTCCAGTCGCTGCAGTACCGCCTGCTGGAGTTCCTGCTGGGCAACAAGAACGCGGGCATGGTGTCGGTGTTCGCGCACGACCCGGCCGGCAGCGCCGAGCTCGAACAGGCTCTGCGTGCGCCCAGCCTGTATGACGAATTCCTGCGCTACCTGCACCGCCACGGCTACGAAGTCCCGGCGGCGTGCGTCGAGCGTGACTGGTCACTGCCGCATGAGCGCGAGCCTCGGCTTATTCCGGTGTTCAAGGCCATCTATGAGGACACCGAGACACACTGGGAGGCCTACGCCACCTGTGAGCAGCTGGTCGACGTGGAGGTGAGTTTCCAGCTGTGGCGCTTCCGCCACATGAAGACGGTGGAGCGGATCATCGGCTTCCGCCGCGGCACCGGCGGCAGTTCCGGGGTGGGGTTCCTGCGCCAGGCCCTGGAGCTGACTTTCTTCCCGGAGCTGTTCGAGGTGCGCACGGTGCTGGGACAGCCGGGATGATGGTGCCGGCAAACGGCTGCTAGGATTCGCCTGGGCCAACCAGCGCCAGCCGACTTTGATAGGGAACTCATGACGCCAGCCACTCCGGATACCGCTCCCGCACGCGGGCCCGTCACCCGACTCCTGGATGCGGTGGAGCGCGTCGGCAACCGACTGCCCGATCCGGCCATGCTGTTCCTGCTGCTGATGCTGGCGGTGTGGGTGGTGTCGGCGCTGCTGGCCAACGTCTCCTTCAGCGAAATCGATCCGCGCAGCGGCGAAGCCATCCAGATCCGCAGCCTGCTGGCCGGCACCAGCTTCACCGCCTTCATGGCGGAAATGGTGCGCACCTTCGTCAACTTCGCCCCCCTCGGGGTGGTGCTGGTGGCGATGCTGGGGCTTGGGGTGGCCGAGTACACCGGCTTCATCAACGCTGCGCTGCGCTCGATCCTCGGGGTGACGCCACGGATGCTGCTCACCCCCATGCTGATCGCGGTGGGCGTGCTCAGCCACGTGGCGGTGGACGCCGGTTACGTGCTGGTGATCCCGCTGGGCGCGGTGATCTTCTACGCCGCCGGACGCCACCCCCTGGCCGGCATCGCGGCGGCATTCGCCGGGGTCTCGGGCGGGTTCTCGGCGACCTTCATTCCATCGAGCCTGGATCCCCTGCTGGCCGGGCTGACCCAGGAGGCGGCGCGGATCATCGATCCGGCGATGGTGATCAACCCGCTCAACAATTACTGGTTCACCACCGCTTCGACACTGGTGGTGGTGCTGGTCGGCTGGTTCCTCACCGACCGGGTGATCGAGCCGCGCCTGAAGGACACCGTGGTGGATGGCGACATGAGCGAGGTACCCCGCCTGGACAGCCTGCAGCCGGGCGAGCGCAAGGGCCTGCTGCTGGCGGTGCTGGCGATGGCCGCAGGCATCGCGGTGCTGGTGGCCAGCGCGATGCCTGCGGGATCGCCGTGGCGCGCAGCGTCCGACCTGTCACCTGGAGTCGCCGGTGAATTGCTGGTCTCGCAGGCGCCGCTGATGCAGTCGATCGTGGCGCTGATCTTCGTATTCTTCCTGGTGCCGGCCGTGGTGTACGGCTACGTGTCGGGCACGGTCAAGACCCATCGCGACGTGATTGCCGGCATGAGCAGGGCCATGAGCGGGATGGGCTACTACATCGTCATGGCGTTCTTCGCCGCGCAGTTCATCTATGCGTTCGCGCAGAGCAACCTTGGCGCCCTGCTGGCGATCAAGGGCGCCAACGGGCTGGAAGCAATGGACCTGCCCATGGGCGTGACCCTGGTGGGCATCGTGCTGCTCACCGGGGCGGTGAACCTTTTCGTCGGTTCGGCCTCGGCCAAGTGGGCGCTGATCGGCGCGATCATGGTGCCGATGCTGATGCAGCTGGGCGTGTCGCCGGACCTGACGCAGGCGGCCTACCGCGTGGGTGACTCCAGCACCAACATCGTCACCCCGCTGATGCCGTACTTCCCGCTGATCGTGGTGTTCTGCCAGCGCTACGTGAAGTCGTCCGGCATCGGCACGCTGCTGGCGCTGATGCTGCCGTACTCGGTCGCCCTGCTGCTGGTGTGGACGGCATTCCTGCTTGGCTTCTGGGCGCTGGACCTGCCGCTGGGGCTGGGATCGACCTACACCTACCCAGCGACGGGCTGAATGCCGCAGCGCAGCATCGATAACGCGACCTCCGCGTCCTGCTCGCCGGTGCGGGCGTGCTGCCACAGCGCGACATAAAGTTGTTCCCCAAACCGGCGCGCCGCGCTAGGGTGGCCGGTCGGCGCGCCGCCCATCCAGGGCAGTCCAGCCAAATCACGGAGAAGGCAATCAGTGGTTACCAACCCAGTACCTGTTGACGAAGGCAAGACCTTTCTCGGACACCCGCGCGGACTCTATGTGCTGTTCTTCGCCGAGATGTGGGAGCGCTTCTCCTACTACGGCATGCGCGCCCTGCTGATCTTCTATCTCGTCCAGCACTGGATGTACTCCGACAGCGAGGCCTCGGTCATCTACGGCGCCTACACGGCGCTGGTCTACATCACTCCGGTGGTCGGCGGCTACCTGGCTGATCGTTACCTTGGCCAGCGCAAGGCGGTGCTGTTCGGCGCCGTGCTGCTTACTCTCGGCCACTTCCTCATGGCGTTCGAAGGCGACGGGGGCCAGGACAGCGCGGCGCTCAACGTCTTCTGGCTGGCGCTCTCGTTCATCATCGTCGGGTCCGGCTTCCTGAAGGCCAACATCTCGGTGATCGTTGGCCAGCTGTATTCGCGCACCGACATCCGTCGCGATCCGGCGTACACGATCTTCTACGTGGGCATCAACCTGGGCGCGGCGCTTGGCGCGCTTGTCGCCGGCTACCTCGGCCAGACCTACGGCTGGGCCTACGGTTTCGGCGCGGCGGGCGTCGGCATGCTGCTGGGCCTGCTGGTGTTCGTCTGGGGCAGGCCGCTGCTCATGGGCAAGGGTGAGTCGCAGCATCAGGCGAAGCTGGACAAGCCGGTCATGGGCATCAGGTTCGAGTACCTGCTGTACCTGATGAGCGTCGCCGGCGTTGGCCTGGTCTGGTTCCTGATCCAGTACCAGTCGCTGGTCGGTGGCCTGCTGATGGTTGCCGGCGCGATCCTGGTTGCTTACGTGCTGTACACGGCGGTGTTCAAGCTGCCCAAGCACGACCGCGACCGCATCTTCGCCGCGATGTACCTGATTTTCGGTTCCATTCTTTTCTGGGCGCTGTTCGAGCAGGCCGGCTCCTCGCTGAACCTGTTCACCGACCGTTCGGTCGACCGCAACATCCTGGGTTTCGAGGTCCCGGCCTCGATGTTCCAGTCGATCAACGCGATCTACATCGTGCTGCTTGGGCCATTTTTCGCGATGTTGTGGCTGGCGCTCGCCCGCCGAGGCATGGAGCCTTCGGCACCGGCCAAGTTCGGGCTCGGTGTGATCCAGCTGGGTCTGGGCTTCCTGGTGCTGGTGGCCGGCGCCGCTGCGTCGGGCGCCGGCTTGACGCCGGTGATCTTCATCTTCCTGATCTACCTGTTGCACACGACGGGCGAGCTGTGCCTGTCACCGGTCGGTTTGTCGGCGATGAACCGGCTGGCGCCTGCGCACTTGGCCAGCCTGATCATGGGGACCTGGTTTTTCGCCTCGGCGACCGGCAACTTCGCGGCCGGCCTGATTTCGGCCGCCGCCGGTGCCGAAGACGTCGCCAACGCAGGACCGGAGCGGGTGCTGGAGGTCTATTCGACCGTTGGCTGGATCGCCGTTGCGGTCGGCGTGGGCATGATCATGATCTCGCCGTTGATCAAGCGGTTTATGCATCTGGACACGCTGCGCGACGATGAGCCGTCTCTGGCAGGACAGAGCGAAATTGGTGAACCGCAGGCTCCGGGCCTGCACAGCGAGCGCGAGCGCAAGTAAGACGCACGGCGCGGCCTCGGTTTCCGAGGCCGCGCACGTTCCGGCAGTCCGCGTTCCGGCAGAAGAGCAGGACTATCTTGAGCGGACCAGGCTGAAATACGTCGCCGGATTGCCCACGGCCATATTGCTGCGCCCAGCGAAGCAACCCGTGGACACATCAGCCTCAGTCGGAAATCGAGTCCACGCCCAAGGCGAGCTTGGCCAGCAGCGCATCAAGCTGCGTGCGTTCGGCCGCATCCAGTCCAGTCAGCAGTCGTCGTTCCGACTCCAGGACCATTGGCGCCACCACGTCGTACACCTCGAACCCCTTGGGAGAAAGCGCCAGCACTGAACGGCGGCGGTCGTTGCCGTGCGTGCCGCGTTCGATGAAGCTCCGCTGCAGCAGGCGCGCCACGGCCCGGCTCACCGCCACCTTGTCCATGGCCGTGCGATCAGCCACCTCGCCGGCCGACAGGTCCGGATAGAGTCCCAGGACCGCCATCACCCGCCATTCGGTCACGGCCAGGCCGTAGCGCTGGCCATACAGGCGGGCGATGTTGCTGCTGATGCGATTGGAGAGCACGCTCAGCCGGTAGGGCAGGAAGTGTTCCAGGTCGAGCCGTGCGTGGTGCAGCTGCTCTTCGATGGCGTCTGTCGGCGGCAGGTCGGCGGCGGTCATGATGCAGTGCACCTTGCGTAAGGTTTCAATTGAAACTATAAAGAAAGGGTGGCTTTGTACCGGGCCAATCCTCGGCAGGGCCATATTATCGGGCCGGCGCCGCCTCAACAGGAGTCCGTCATGAGCACCCAGACCCAATCCCAGTCGCAAGGTCCCAACCTGGGCATGCAGGTCACTACCTTCGAGAACCCGATGGGCATCGACGGCTTCGAGTTCGTCGAATTCGCCGCGCCGGACGGTCAGGTCCAGCTGCTGCACGACCAGTTCACCCGCATGGGCTTCAGCCCGGTCCTGCGCCACAGGACGCGGCCGATCACCATATATCGCCAGGGTGGTGTCAATTTCCTGGTCAACGAGCATCCGGATTCTTTTGCCGCCGACTTCGCCAGGGCGCATGGACCCAGCGCGTGCGGTTTTGCCATCCGCTTCAAGCAACCCAGCGGCGAAGTGCTGGCCACGGTGCTCGGCAACGGCGGCGAAGCCATCGACCACAAGCCCGAAACGAAGGCGGTGGATGCGCCGGTGGTGAAGGGCATCGGCGACTGCATGCTGTACCTGGTCGATCGCTACGGCGACAACGGCACGATGTACGAGCAATTCCTGCCGGTGCAGGGGGTGGACCAGGATCCGGTCGGGTTCGGGCTGACCTTCATCGACCACCTTACCCACAACCTGTACTTCGGCAACATGCAGAAGTGGTCCGACTACTACGAGCGCCTGTTCAACTTCCGCGAGATCCGCTACTTCGACATCAAGGGCGCCAAGACCGGGCTGGTGTCCAAGGCGATGACCGCGCCGGACGGCGTGGTGCGCATCCCGCTCAACGAGTCGAACGACCCGAAGTCGCAGATCAACGAGTACCTCGACACCTACAAGGGCGAGGGCATCCAGCACATCGCCTGTTTCACCGACGACATCTACGCCACGGTCGAGGCGATGCGCGATCAGGGCATGGAGTTCCTGGATACGCCGGACACCTACTTCGAAGTGATCGACGCTCGCGTGCCCAACCACGGTGAGGACGTGCCGCGGCTGGCGCGCAACAAGATCCTCATCGACGTCGACGCCGAGACCAAGACCCGCAAGCTGCTGCAGATATTCACCACCAATGCGATCGGGCCGATCTTCTTCGAGATCATCCAGCGCAAGGGCAACGAAGGTTTCGGCGAAGGCAATTTCCAGGCGCTGTTCGAAAGTATTGAACGCGACCAGATGAAGCGCGGCGTGCTTTAATCTGGCGGCATCCTCCGTGCCTCCGCACGAACAGGAGTTCTTGTGAGCGACCATTCCAGGATCGAGAGCCAGATCGCGACCATGCATCGAGTGATCGCCGCGCGTCTGCGCTCAGGTGATTGGTCGCCGCTGGCGCATGCCAAGGCCAATCTGGACCGTTGGCGCGGGCAGTTCGACGGTGCCCTGCCCCTGGCGTATGCCGAATGGCTGCAGGTGCTGGATCAGGGGGGCATTCGCCTGCTGGAGGTGCTTGAAAGCGACGATGAAGACGCCGTCCGTCGCCGCAGCAGTTCGCCTTTTGCGGGCGTGCTGACGCCCCAGGAGCGTTGGCGGATACTCCGTCATGCGGCGTGAGGATCTCGAGCATCTGATTCGCGCGGCTGGGGCCATTTCAGGCTCTCGCCAATTGATCATCATCGGAAGTCAGTCCATCCTCGGGCAATTCCCCGATGGCGCCCCCGCCAGGGCGCTGCTGTCGATGGAGGCGGATCTGATTCCGCTCGATGCGCTGGACAAGGCGGATCTGCTTACCGGTTCGATAGGGGAGCTGTCTCCGTTCCATGAGACCTTCGGATATTACGGGGACGGCGTCTCCATGCAGACGGCGTGTCTTCCCGAAGGCTGGCAGCAGCGACTGGTTCCAATAGACAACGCCAACACTCGAGGTTATGTGGGCTTGTGCCTGGAAGTGCATGACCTGCTGATATCGAAGTACGTCGCCGGACGCGACAAGGATCATGAATTCTGCGCCGCAGTCG